>NZ_JBJHZX010000033.1:0-49284 GCF_045310515.1 Candidatus Clostridium eludens
AGTGTGCGAGTAGCACAGCCAGTAACATGCCCTTATAGGGCTGAGCAAACCACCCGTTTTACGGGTGGTGATGATTTCTTGGAAAATCCAAAGGCACCTAAAAAAAGAGTATTCGGAGATTTGTGAAAATTTTAACCAAATATAGTTGAATATAGTTATTCATTTTAATATAATATTTATACAGTTTAATGCTATTGTATACGATGATGATATGAAGGAGTCGGTATTGCTGCACCTAGTTATCTTATTATAAAAGCAAATATGTAAAATGATGGAAATGACTGAGAAAATAAAAGCGTAGTTGCAAAGAATTAAGAGTGAGGTTAGAAAGATTATGGGACAAGATAATAAGGAATATAGTATTTCAATTCTATGTGAATTTATAGATAAAAATATTGAAAGAGAATTTTTTAATTACTATATAGGAAGAGTTATGAGATATATTAGGCCTATATTATTGATTCTTGGGTCATTAAATATGTTATTTCTTATTCCAGATTATTTTCTTGTCAAAAACCTGAAAACTTTTTTAGATATATTAGTAAATAGAAGTACTTTTTTTATTTTGATACTTATTCTATTTATTTTTATAAAAAATATCAAAAATTATGTAAATCTAGCCTATATGATAACTATTTATGAATTTATATTAAGTATATCATTTTTATTAATTTTTATACAGTATGGTAATTCACGAAATTTTTCTATACAAGCCTTTGGAGTCATGGTTATAATTTTAGGAATTTTTCTTATACCAAATAAATGGATGAATTCTTTAATTGCATCTTCTTTTATCAGCATTGCATTTTTCATTTTATCAGTTTATTACAGTAAACAAACTCAATTTGCTGAATATTCTGCTGGAATAGTGTACATTTTAATAGTTTTAGTTATTAGCAGTATATCAGCTTTTCAAAACGGCTATTTTAATAGAAAACAATATGCCTATAGCAAAGAATTATTAGACATGTCCATTACGGATCCGCTTACAGGTATATATAACAGAGGGAAATTTAATGAGGACCTCAAAAAGTGGATTGATTATTCTAAGAGGTATAGAGCATCATTCTCAGTGGCTATTTTTGACCTTGATAACTTTAAACGGATTAATGATACCTATGGACATTTAGTTGGAGACAAGGTAATAGTGGGTACTGTTAATGTTATAAAGAATTCAATTAGACAGACAGATGTATTTGCAAGATGGGGAGGTGAAGAGTTTGTATTGTTGTTTCCAAATACAAATAGACAGCAGGCCATAGAACTTACAGAAAGATTGAGGGTATTAATATCTCATAACAAATTTGAAAAAGTAGGAAGTGTTACTTGTAGTTTTGGACTAGCAACATTCAAAGAAAATGATAATGCAGATAGTTTAATAAATAGTGCAGATGAACTTTTATACACAGCAAAAAAAGGTGGCAAAAATAGGGTGGCAAATTAATAAATAGACAATGAATATTTTTTTAGTGGAATACAAAAGTTGTTGATTTAAGAGCTCCTTGAAGAAACGTAGTTAACATTATATTTATGATAAATCTTATAAATAACATAAAGTTCACATTGTAAATTGACAGTAAAAATACAATTTTAAAATATAATGTTAATTGACACAGAAAATTTAAGGAGGAATTGAGTCATGCAAAAAATGAAATACAAATTACTTACAACTTTAGTGATTGCAGCACCATTATTATTAAATACAGGAGTTGCCGCAACAGTCCATGCATGTTCTAATAATAATTCAGCATGGAATAGTACAAGCAATAATTCACGTAACCCAGGATATCCTAGTAGAGTTGATACATATCCTGTCCATCATTACACACCAACTATAATCTATACTTCATCTAATTATTCTTTTGTGGATTTTAAGACTAAATTAGATACTTTAGTAGCAGCAGGAACTATAACTCAAGCTCAAGAAACAACAATACTGAATTTGTATTATAACGGTCAAATAACAGCAAACTCAGATTTAAAGAATAAATTAGATGTTTTAGTAACAGTAGGAACTATAACTCAAAGCCAAGAATATTCAATATTAAGTCTATTTACTAACTGGGGTTCTAGCTGGAAAATACCAGCACCAGCAACACCAACAGTTCCAGTTCCAGTAGTAACTACTGGTTCAGGCAGTACTTCAAGTGCTACTTCAAGTACTGGTTCAGGCACTACTTCAAACACTGCTTCAAGTGCTACTTCAAATACTGGTTCAAATACAAATTTCTCTCTTGAAGACTTTAAAACTAAACTAGATACTTTAGTAACAGCAGGAACCATAACTCAAGACCAAGAGACAACAATATTAAATCTATTCAATAAAGGTGAATTAACAACAAAAAATTTGAAATCTCAAATAGACATTTTAGTAATAGTAGGAGTTATAACTTCAAATCAAGCAGTATTAATACAACATTAAATATATATAATAATGTTAAAATATAAAATTTGCACAATTAAATATGAGGAGGTGGTGTGAATGATAAAGTTAAGTAAATCAATTTTTATAATATCAATATGCACATTTTGCTTATTTTTTATATTGTGCTCTACCGCGTTTGCTTATGAAGTAAGTTCTTCTGAAACATCATCCTATGTACAAAAAATAACAGATTCCGTTAAACCAATCCTTATAAATTCCACTGTTACAGCAAATACTATAAGGATTGATGAAAATTATAATAAGAAAAATATTATATTAAAAAAAGGTGATAGCTTGGAATTAATTTTGCCTGAGCATAGTGACGGAGGGTATTCATGGCAGTTTAAATCATCCTTAGACAGTAATATATTAAAAATAATTAATGAATCTATAGTGCCTAATACTTCTTATAACATCTCTGGTGGTGTCAGGAAAAAACGTTGGGTAATCCAAACTATAGGTACTGGTAAAACATCTATAAATCTACAAGAATGTAGGTTATGGGAGAAAAACTCAACTTTAAGCACTTTTAGTTTGAATATTACTGTAAAATAATATTTATTATCAGTAAAGAAAGAGTCATTCTTAGATATAAGAGTGGCTCTCTTTAATGATAGAAATTAGCTATTAGAATCTATAATCTCTTTTAAAGTTACATTTTCATTTTTAAATCGGGCATCGGGGTTCTTTTCCTTTTTCAGCTTTATAGCCTTCTGAGGACAAAGATTAATACAGGCAAGGCAGAATTCACAGTTATTCCCATAGATGGGCTTGTTATTTTTAAGCTCTTTATTTATAGAAAGATTATTTCTAGGACATACCTTGCTGCAGGTTCTGCAGCCGCTGCATTTATCATTAATTGAGAAGTTTTTTACTGAGTTAAAGTTAGGAATTAACTTTAATAGCCCCTGGATTCCTTTAGTTACGAAGGAATCTAGCAACGACCCTTTATGAATATACTTTTTATTTTCAGAAACATCCTTTAATAAACCATTTAAGTTTTCTTCTATATTTTTGGGCTTTAATTTCTGCTGTTCAATATCGAATATTGGTAAGTAGTTATCAACCATAAGCAAGCTGTTTGCGTAGTTTATGGTTATATTATTATTTTTAGCATATTTTGTAAACCAACCAACACCGTCTGATATCTTATTACCATATGTTAAAATAGCAAAGATATAGGGACTCTTTAGACTTACCTTCTCCATAAATTCCCGTACAATACTTGGCGCAGCAAATCCGTAGCAAGGGAATATGATACCTATTTTTTCATCTTCATAACTAAGTTCATTGCTTCTTAGAACCTTTGGTATGGAGTAAAGTTCACCTCCAAATCTTTTAGCAACATATAAACTATTTCCTGTAGCGGTAAAATAAAAAATTTTCATATTAACCTCTCTTATAGTATGAAATTTTGATAACTATCAAATTAATATTAACAAGTAAATTAATAGTTGTCAACATCCATTCTATTTTGCTAAGGTCAAAATATCATCAATATCTTTCGTGTATATGAATACTCCACCTATAAATTGAAAAAAATTGTAGAAGTTACTTCAAAAGCTCTAGATTTATCGTATAATAGTAGTAAGATAAGTCCACTTTTATGATAAAAAATGGCTATTTATAATGGAAATTAATTACAATGTTTATGAAAGAAAAGGAGGGTATTTATGCCATATATAAATTCAAAATTAACCGTAGAGCTTTCACCAAAACAAAGGGAAGATTTAAAGAGTAAATTAGGAGAAATTATTTCGGCTATTCCTGGAAAGTCTGAAGAATGGCTTATGGTAAGCTTTGATGATGATAAGACTATTTATTTCAGGGGAAAAGAGATGGATAAGGCAGCTTTTGTGGAAGTAAAAATATTCGGAACCACTGAAAGAGAGTACAAAAATAAGGTTACTGATTTAATATGTTCTCTTTATGAGAAGGAGCTTAACATACCAAAGGACAGTATATATATAACTTTCAGTGAAGTAAGTGACTGGGGATTTAACGGAACGTTGTTTTAAGTATCTATGGAATTTTGCTTAAGGTATCTTTAAATAAAAATGCTATTAATTTGAAGATACCTAATTATATAGTGGTTATATTACATGTGAACGGGGGATATTTATGGAGCCGGAAAAGCAGCATGAACTCAGTGAATTAAGTGATGAAGTGGATATAATACTTTCTTATAAAGATACTATATCTCAGGAGGAAATACATAATTTTGTAAATAAGTTTTCTTTATTGTCCGAAGGTGATATAAGAAAAAAAATACAGGAGTTAACCGGGGACATCACATACACACAAGAATTCCATGATAAAGTTACAGAAGAAAAACATGAAGTAGAAGCTGCAGGGAATGTAGAAAGTAATGTAGGAATTGAAAAAGAAAATTTACAGGCATATAATAATAACTCAGAAGAAATTATAAAACAAGAAATATTTGAAGATGAATCCACAGAGCAGATACCACATGGAGAAAATGCAGTATTTGATTCCAATAATATTCCGGAAGTTTCCTTTATAAAAGCTGAAATCAAATATGGTCAGCTTTCATTGGATTGGGGATGGCCAAATGGTATAAACAAAGCTATGCTGTGCTATAGAATGGATAGATTTCCCATGGGCTCCAAAGATTCCAGTGCCCTGCAGATTTTAATGGAAAGAAAAAATAATGCTTATACAGGAGATTATATAATTGACAAAGTAACAGAGGGAAATTATTATTTTTGTATTTATACTTTAATAGAAAATGACGGAAAGATGCTATTTTCAGAAGGTCAAAGAAGACTTGTGACAAATAAACTTCCTGAAGAGATATTTTATGAAATAAAGATGAAAAGAAATATTTTAGGTAAATTAAAAGGTGCGGAGTTGATTTTATCTACGAA
This sequence comes from Candidatus Clostridium eludens, assembly GCF_045310515.1. Lineage (NCBI taxonomy): Bacteria > Bacillati > Bacillota > Clostridia > Eubacteriales > Clostridiaceae > Clostridium > Candidatus Clostridium eludens. Next base: position 5,314 of record NZ_JBJHZX010000033.1, read on the forward strand.
TAGAAAAGAGATAAACCTGCCTGGACTTGTTTTGGTTGGCAGGGCTGGAAATATGCCTCTTCAAAAATCCGATGGAGAGAGTTTGATTGGTACCGATTATCAAACTCTTAAAAAAGATGAAATAATATCTTTTAACATACCAATTGATAATATAGGAAGAAATATGTATGTAAAATTATTTTTTTTGGATGATGTTAACAGTAAAATGTATAGAATAGTGTCCCCGGCAAAGGAGAAACTGCATTTTAGATAACATTAGATGTGAGGTATATGCAAGGAGGATTATTAATGAAATTTAATTTAAAAAAGAAAGATTATTATATATGTCCATATTGTTTTTCAAAACATAGTTTAAATGATGTGGCATTTATATGCAAGAATGATCCGGAGGTATGTAAAAATGCAAAGGAAGGCACTATAATGAAGCCGGATAATGCTGAAGATAAAAATGAAATACTGGATTCCATGTACTGTACTGAATGTGGGGAAAATACCCATATAAAGGTATGTCCAACCTGTCAGGCAGAACTGCCTTTTGCTATAGGGCAATATGATGATTTGGTATTTGCAGTAATTGGAGCAAAAGAGGCAGGAAAAAGTCATTATATTGCTGTTTTAATAAATAAAATAATGAATCAAATAGGGTCTGCTTTTAACTGCAGTCTTTCTGCAGTAAATGATGCAACCATAAATAGATATAGAAATGATTTTTATAACCCCATTTTTAAAAGAAATGAATTAATAAGAGTAACCCGTTCAGCTAAAGCGGACTCTTCTGTAAAACAACCTCTTATCTATAACCTTACCTTTAAGGAACAGGGCATGATTGGAAAATTATTTAAAAGCAAAAGAATAAGTAATGTAGTTACCATTGCTTTTTTTGATACTGCAGGTGAGGATTTGGATTCAGAAGATACAATGAAAACTGAAAATAGGTACATATATAATTCTTCAGGCATAATATTTCTTCTGGACCCGCTTCAATTGGAAAATGTGAGAGAAATGCTGCCTGCAGGAACAGCGCTGCCCGAGGAGAATACAAAAATAGAGGATTTGCTTTCAAGAACTGCAAATCTTATCAGAAGGGCAAATGGAATAAAGATGAATAAGCTTATAGATATACCTGTGGCGGTAGCATTTTCAAAAATGGATGCAGTAGAATCTCTGGTAGATCCTTCTAGTTGTATAAATTATCCCAGCAATCATGTAAATAAGGCATGTTTTGATTTGGCAGATTTTGAAGATATGAACGGAACTATGGAGTCACTGGTTAGAAGTTGGGGAGGAGAAAATTTTGCAGAACAGCTCAGTCTGAATTTTAAAGAATATGGTTATTTCGGACTAACTGCATTAGGTTGTAACTCTGAAAATGGTAAAATTACTAAATTAAGACCCCATAGAGTAGAAGATCCTTTTTTATGGCTTTTGTATAAACATAAATTGATAAAGGGAGAAAAAAGGAAGTGATATAAATTATGGCGATTAAGCAGCTTTTTTATACTTCATGTAAAAGAGGAATGTCTTCAGGCATGGGATTTCAAACATATTCTATGTCAGAAGGTATTACTGATGAAGAAAGAAAAGAAATAGAGAGTTACTGTGTATATATCCCTCCGGACAATCTTCCTACTTTACCTTCACATAAAGAAATAGATAAATTATTTCCGGTATCTTTTTCTTCTTTTAGGCTTAGTAGTGGAAAATGTTGCATATCAAGCGGAAGATATACAGGAAAGGACTATTCAGGAAGATATGGCAATTATTTTTGCCATGTACTTATATCTGATAATCCTTGGGACTTTTATCCTATAGAACTTTATGGTTCCCCTGTGTTTAAGAAATGCTTAACTTCTGAAGAAGAGAATAGGACAGAAATAGAGTACATTCCAGAGCTTCAACAAATACCTCCAAGCAATATAATAAGTTTTGATACCATAAGCCAATTTTTTAAAAGCGGTGCCATGGATAAGAAAAGAAAAGGTTTTATACAGCTTATGGAGTCAGTTGTAGGCTATAATCACAGCAATAAAAAAATAATATATTCTGATGATAAAGATAGTATACCATTTTGGATTGGGGCGGTTCAGATGTGCCTGCCTAAAAAATTGGCACAGCAATTTAGTTTTACCACTTACTGTTATAATCCAGAGGATTTAAATTATATTATTTGTGCTGTAGATGAGAAAGGAAGTAAATTCAATTTTAAGGACAATCAGAAACTATATAAATATAATGTTTTTAATTTTATTAATGAATGTAATTATGAAGTGAATTGCAGCAGTAGTTTTGTAAAACTAGCAGAAGTAGGGTATACAGTTTCTAAAGAAGTATTTTTACCTTTTGTTGATTTTCTTCATCAGTTTGAATATAATTTTTTAGATAAAAATATAGATGACAGTATAAGCTTATACAACATGGTGAAAAAAGGAATAGAAAAATCAAATGTTGAAAATATTAAAAAAGCCCTAAGTTTTGCAATCAAATATAAATCTGTGGAAGCTTATGATGAACTTTTTAATATGCTTACTCCTAAACTTGAAAAAATAAGTACTCAGGTAGATGTAGAACTTTCAGAGATAATAACAAAATTTTTATTTAAGGCAGGATTGGAAGTAGGCAATAGGAATCATATAAGAAAAACTTATGAATTCTTTTTTAATTCTATTCATTATTTCATAGTGGATGTTGAAGAGATTATATTAGAGGATATAATAGATTTATATAATAAAATAAGAAAATTAAAGCAGGTGTCTATTGACGAATTTGTGGAAGCTTCACTTGATACAAATAGAATAAAAAATATTCAAATTTATATTGAAGGCGGTAAAATCAGACATGCAAAGTTTTATTTTAATACTATAGTGGGAGATATAATTGCGTTTAATAATAACTGTGGTAATCATAATAAAAAAATTCTATTTAGTACAAGGTCAGAGGAAGATAAAAATATAACAATTTTATTAAACAGGTGTTTAAAAATACTAATAACATCCCCAGAAGATATTTTAGATATACTCAGCTATTTTAAAAATGAATATGAGTATTTTTCAAGGATAATTCTTAAGGCTTATTACATTAATAATTATTCCAGCAGGCGTAATGAGGTGGAAGGGCTGCTGGCAGATTTTATTGTAAATGAAGGAGATAAAAATAGTGAGTGGAAAAGAAAAATATACTCTGAAATAAATAAGCTAAGTGGAGCAGATAACTTTTTATTTTCAGTATATAGTACCAAAGTAATGAAAAATAGTGAGGGAGATAATTTTTTCGTAGATTATTGTGATAATGTATTTTATTTTTTTCAGGATTACAGAAATAAAAAATTTTCACAATGTCTTGAACTATATCTGGATAACAAAAATATTTCTCTGGAAGAGTATAAGAAAATAATAAGATATATAACTAAGGGTTCTATAATGAATTTGGTTTATAAGAATGTGCTTAAAAAGCTCTTTACAGGTTTTGAAGAAAAAATTGATATAAAAAATGCAGAAAAAGAAAGTTTTATTATAGAAAAAGTGCTGGAGATAAAAAATCAGAATAAGATAAAGACACCTCTTGGTATAACAGAGCTATTACATGTTGGCAGAAGAATCCAAAATCCCGGAGTGATAAATAGAACTGCATTACTTATGGATCTTAAAGTTGATTTTTTTAACATGGATGAGGAACAGTATGAAGAATATTTAAGATGGTTTTTATCAAATATATGCACATACCTTAGAAATACAGTAGATCATGCCAAAGTTAAAAAGGCTTTATTTTGTGAAAAATACTCCACTGTTTTTTATAATATATATATGGATACTATGGAGGATATTATACTTGGCAAAAAGTATAAAGATATGTTGAGAGCCTACGGCACAGAAGGGTATACAATATTTTTGGATTTTATTATATCTGTGTTTAAGAATATAGAACAAATGGATGAATATTCAGAAGAGATTGTATATTATAGAATCACAGAAATACTAACAAAGGTTTCTGAAAAAAAGTTAAAAGAGTACAGTAATTATTTTATAGAGAAAAGTAAAAAACTGAAATGTGAAGGGGAGATCATTATAAAGTGGCGGGATATAGAAGCTGAAGTACAGGAAAAAGCTAAAAAGAAAAGCCGGTTTAAATTTTTTAAAAAATAATTTTAAAGTCTTGAAAACTTATGATTGAACTATGGGGAGGTGATTTTTCAAACAAATGGTTAACTTTTTTTCACTTATTTTTTTTGGTATATCAGGTATTATTGCAGGGGTAGTTCAGGGATTTTTTCAATGTGCTTTAAGTTATTTTAAAGCTTTTAGTTATAGTTTTGATAGAAATTACTCACTGAAAACTAAAGCAAAATTTGGAGAACCTTCACAGGAGAAATACTTTTTTAATAAGCAATATGAGGACTTGTTAAATACCTATGAAAGTGCAAAGTCTATTAATACGGGTAATATTTTAAGGTTAAAGGGTGAGCTAGAAGTAAGATCACATTTTACATATTATAGAGTAAAAGCCGCACAAAAGGTAATATATATAGTGGGTGCTTTATTAAATGCAGTCTTTTTCTCAATACATTTTTTAATAATAACTGTTATAAGTCTGCCTGTTTATATGCTTTATTTTATGGTTATGTCTGTTGAAAAGATAAAATTTGTAAGGGGCAGAATATGGGGAGTATGTCCTCATTGTCTTAGTAAATTTAATATACCCTATTACGTATGTCCAAATTGTGGAAGAGTTCATAAAGTGTTAACTCCAGGGCCATATGGTATAATTAAAAGAAAATGTAAATGCAAAAAAGTAATTCCTTGCACCAATTTGGGAGGAAGGTTCAAGCTTAAGGCCTTGTGTCCTGTATGTGGCAAGGACATTGAAAGTAGAGAATCCTCTCCCATATGTATACCTGTTGTGGGGCCTAAGTCTTCGGGAAAGACTTCTTTTGTGTACTCAGCCATAAGTACTTTAATTGAACATATTTCCGGGGAAAAGAAATGGAATATGAGATTTTTAAATCAGGAGTCAGAAGAGAAAATACACAGATGTGTGGCTTTGTTTAAAAAAGGTATTCCTCCAGAAAAAACAGCTAATAACCATACAGATGTTTATAATGTTTTTATAAATTCACATAAATTTGCCAGTGAAAAACTTTTATATCTTTATGATATTGCAGGAGAGTACTTTAATTTAAGATCTAACATAAGAATACAAAATCATTATAAATACATACAGGGATTAGTTTTTATTATAGATCCGCTGTGCATGGCTCATAAAGAAAAATATGTAAAAAAGGAGAACTTTATAAAGATCAATTCAGTAAATGCAAATGTACATGATTTTATAGATCGTTTTATATTAGGTTTAAGGGAAATTAATCAAATTGAACTTAAGAAGCTTATTCCTGTACCCCTTGCAGTTATAGTAAATAAAATGGATTTATTTAACTATGATGGAGATATAGAAGATTTTTTAAGGGATATAGGGGAAGATACCATAATAAAAAAATTTGAATATAATTTTGCAAATTATAAATTCTTTCCATGCAGTTTAGTGGAAGATGGGGATTACAAGTGGGGGTTAAAAGAAGCTGTAAGTTGGATTTTAAATGAATCCAATAATGAACTTAAAGTTGGCTCAAGTTAAGTATAAAGAAGTAACGTGGAATAACGTGGAAGTGTAAGGGGTGTCGTTATTGTGAAAAGTAAAACTAAATGGACCTTAGCTATAATTTTAATATATGTAATGCAGATAATTTTTATTTCTTTTTCAGCAGTTAAAGCAGAAGGAACTTCTGCCACTGCCAGTATGGATGTAATTTTTGTGTTAGACTCCAGTGGTTCTATGAAAGAAAGCGACCCTGAAGAAATAAGAGTGGAAGCCATAAAAATGTTTCTCGATATGGGGCAGGTTAAAGGCAATAAAGCAGGACTTGTAGCTTATTCAGATAACATAGTAAGAGAACATAATTTGGATAGCATAAATTCATCGGAGGATAAGGACAGAATAAAGAGTATGGCTTCTGATATCCCACTGGGGCAAAAAACTGATACAGGACTTGGACTTTTAGAAGCAGTAAAATTAATGGAAAGTGGTCACCAAAATGGAAATAATCCGGTTATAATTTTATTATCTGATGGAAAAAATGACCCCGAAAGAAGTTCTGAGGAATCCTTAAATGATTTAAATAGTGCTATAAGTATTTGCAGCAGTAAAGGATATCCTGTATATACTATAGGTCTAAATTATGATGGTACTGTAGATAAAACACAGCTTAGTAACATATCTAATTCCACTAAAGGTAAAAGTTACATAACAAATAGTGCTGCAGATCTTCCAGGTATCCTAACGGATATATATGCAGATAATTCGAAACTAAAAGTCCAGGATGGAGGAACTATTAAGGCCACCGGAGATTATCAGGAATTAAAAGTGAATATTCCAAATTCAAATGTATTAGAGGCAAATATATCAATGCTTTCGGATAGTCCTGTAGAGGTGAAACTTTTAAATCCATCTGGCGGAGAAGTAGCAATACCTTCGGAAAATACTCTATTTACTTCATCAAGTAAATATTCAATGCTTAAAATTATTAACCCGGTGAAAGGCCAGTGGACAGTTAAAGTTAAGGGTGTAAGTGGAAGTAATATAAAAGTAAGTTATATATTTAATTATGATTTTCAAGTTAAGGCAAATTTCACACCTGAAAATCCTGGTAAAGGAGATAAGGTAAAAGTTTCCGCCTATTTCAGCAGTAATGGTGATAAGATTGAAGATACAGAACTGTATAATACTGTAAAAGCAAAACTTATTGTTAAAAATTTAAAGGATAACTCAATTAAGGAGATATACTTAAGTAATAAGGATAATTTATTTAAGGGAGAATACTCTTATTTGGGAGATGGAAAATATGAGCTTAAAGTAAGGGTGGATGGAGACAGTTTTTACAGAGAAAGTAACACTATAGTTATAGGAGATGACGCAGGTAAGTCAGCTTCTAAATCTAACTCAGGTTCTTTTATAAAAAGTCCCATAACTTTAGGTGTGATTGGGTTTATACTGGCAGCTATTTCAATTTATATAATTGCTTCTTTAATGAGAAAAAAACGTATTGGTGGTTTTGGACGTATAGAACTAAATGTTAGAGATGAAAATACCGGTGAGGTTTTATCCCCTCAATTTAGAAATTTAGACGGATATGTAGGAAGCTTTACTTTATTTGACGTATTGGGACTTAAAGAAGAGTACTCAGAAACTGAATCTATTAAATTTATATTTAAAAATGATGATAGTATAGAATTAATTAACAAATCAGACTGTACCCTGCAGAGGTCAGGAAAGATGCTGGAAAATCATTTGAAAATAAGGCTTTATAATGGAAATAAGGTAAAAGTATTTTTAAATAAAGTACCGAAAAGTATAATGATAGAATTTCATGCCAAATGAGGAACGGAGGAACAAATATGAACAGTAGAATTAGAGAACATCTTCAAGACCTTGAAGTGAGCAAGGGCGGAGGTATTATAAGTGATAAAATACGTATAGAAACTATACCTAATCCCATGCTTATAATAGGGCTTGGAGGAACTGGAATAGATGCAATGCTCAGATTGAAATATCAAATTAACAAGAGGTTTATTCTGGAAGAGGATATTATTTCAAATACAAGAAAGGATAAACCTAAAAAAGTAGAATTTTTGGGATTCGAAACCAATCAGGGAGAAAAGAACAAAAGATATCCTGCAAATGGAGGAGTAGGACTTGACCCTCAAAGTGAATTAGTTATGCTGTCAAATGCAGAAATAAGATCTATTTTAAAGGATCGTAAAATATTAGATGACTGCATAAAGGAATGGCTTGCACCAGAGTTGTCCTCTGAAAGCGGTACTGATGGTGCAGGAGGGGTCAGACAGGTAGGTAGGCTTTTGCTGTTTACAAAAATTAATGAAATTGTGGATTGTATTGAAAAGAAAATAAGACTGCTTCAAGAAGATAAAGAAGAAACCCTTCATGTATTTATATTGTCGGGGCTTTCAGGGGGAACAGGCAGCGGAACTTTTATAGATATAGCATATATAGTAAGAGGTATAATGAATAATATTTATGGCTCAAAAGGTGATGACAAGGTAAATATAATGGGATATTTATTTACTCCAGATGTTAATTTGTCAAGGTCTGCGGACAATCAATCAGCCCAATCCTATATTATAAAAAATGGTTTTGCAGCACTTAAAGAATTGGATTATCTCATGGGTATGGGAGACAGACACGAAAGATTTACACAAAAATATAGAAACAGACTTACTGTAGATTCTCCAATGCCTCCATTTAATCTGTGTCATTTAATTTCTGCCACCAATATAGACGGAAGACCTATGAGTAATGCCTATGATTACTGTATGAATGTTACAGCAGAAAATATTGTAAATTTTATGTCCAGTGAGGTAAGGGAATCCGGTGGGGTATTTGCAATACAGGATTACATAAGCAATTTAAAGCAAAACACAGATAATATGGCAAAACCTTATATGTCAAATTACAAGTATGTAATTATAGGAGCCTCTTCTGCGGTATTGCCCCTTGAGGAAATAACCACCTATCTTGCATATAAGCTTTTTGAAAAAATGCAGTATATGTTTGACAGTATTCCAGAAGAACGAGAGGTAGATCAATTTATAAGACGGCTTAAACTAGATGAAGATGGGGTAATTGAAAGATTTGAGGAACATATTCAAAATAGAAAACCAATAACAGGATACAAAAACAGAGAAAAATACAATTATAACAATGTTATAAAAAAGCAGTCAGTGGATATTGATGAAGAAATGAAAGAATATTTAAGGGATTGCACAAATGAATATAATAAAGTAAAGACTCAATATCCAGGGGAGATCCAAAAGGATGTACGGGAATTGGTAGATGAAATTTTTAAAGATCCAAAGAGGGGACCTTTTTATGCATCTAGAATTTTATTTTTTCAGAGCTTTTGTGTGGTAAAAACCTTAGAAGTAGAAATTACATCTCTTAAGGAGAGATTAACTAATATATCAAGGGAAATAAAACTTAAAAAGGAACTGGCTGAGGATAAATTTATACAGGCTAAAAAAGCAATTTTATTTATGAAAGAAAGCAAAAAAAATGACTACATAGAAGCAAAAAGTGAAGAGTATATGCTGAGAGCTGAAGAAGAAAGAATAATAAGAATGGTAGAATTTTACCACAAGGTAATTCAAAATTTAAGCGAATTAAATAATAAAATATATAAGGTGTATACTGACATACTCAATGAATTAAATAAAATATTTAAAGAAGACGGAGATATACTTGCAAAAGGAGAGGAAATAGAGGGAGCACTTGGAAGAACTTATTCCTGGACTGTAGTTAGAGTACCGGATTTAAAAGACTATATAGAAAGAGTTGTAGATAAGGAAACTGCCGACGAACTTGTAAGGAGATTTTCCTACAGGCTTTTGGAGGAGTCTCAAAAATGGCTTGATGAGGTTCGTATAGATGTAGTGGGCTCAATTTCAAATTTTGTTTCAGAAGAATATGGAAATGTAATAACTCAATCAATGGAGGAATTTTTATCCCTTGAATATGGGGAGGATAAATCTATTATAAGCATAGTGAAGGATAAAATTGGACCAAAGCTTGATAAGGATGCAGTTCCTATTTTCCATATAAACAACATGGAGGCATTGAATTTTCCTACATGGAGCATGGTTTCGGTTCCTAGAAATGCAAAAAAGATTCTTGAAGGGATTAAAGAGTACAAGAAAAATTCTCACAGAGGAGATGCTATTAATATCAAGGAAAGTATGGTAACCAATAGGATATTTTGGCTGAATACTAAAAATGGAGTTCCACTGTATTCTTATGCCCCTATAAAGCATTATGAAGAAATCTATGAAAAAACCCTATTTGAAAGGGATGGAATAGGAAGGCACTTGTATCAAAGTGAAAATAAAAACTGGATATATCTTCCTTCGCCTATTCCGGAACAATCCTGGGGCACAACTTATGTAAATGAAAGGGTAAAAAAATATAATGAAGAGGTAAGGAGTATTTTTCAAAGGGCAGTGGAATTTGGATGTATAGTGGATACGGAGAAGGGAAGCAATGAAAGATATAAATGTATTATTACAGAGCAGTTTAATATTGATGAATTTATGAAAAGTTATAAAATTGATATGCAGGAAGATACCCCTAATATAAGTGAAATAAAAAGAGCAATAGCAGATATTGAAAAACTTTTGGATAGTGGACTTACCCCTGTGGAAAACCATGATATGCAGAAATATTATATATTTGAAAGCAGTAATGGGGAAAAGGCACAAAACAACCTCATAAGAACACCTGAGCTTACTAAACTTTTGAGAGAAGAAGTAGAAAAATATGAAATAATCCTAGCTAAAAAGGATGAACTGGAAAATATAATAGAAAACTTTAGTAAAATTCAAGCAGATACAGATAATTTTTTAAGGGCATTATATACGGATACCATAGTGAAAAAGGGGGTATTTTATGTTTACAATGGAGGAGATGGCAGTAAGGTAAGTATAGAACCTTTTATAAATACTTTGAAACAAAAGGAATATCAGCATGAAGCCATATTTAAAAAGTATGTTTCACTAGATGAAAGAGACCGGGTAATTATAGATGTAACAGCTGATAAAAGGCTTCAAACTCTTTCAATGGAAGAGGATACTAAAACTCTTATTTTAAACATAGATACTCTTCTGCAAACTGTTAAAGAATGCATTCAGGAATTAGATATCAGAAAATATCAACTGGTAGATGGAGACGAACTTTTTTCTTTTTACAGTGATATACTTTTAAGATTGCAAGAGGTAAGAAAGCAGTTGGAAGAATAGTTTCAAACTGCCTAAGGTAAGGTTTTAACCTTGCCTTCCATTTTCTCAGGAGATTGGGGGATGAATTTTTATGGAACATATGTTGGAGAAATTTGCGGAAGAATATAATTTAAAAATTGATAAGAGAATTTATGAAGGTGACATTCAAAGAAGTGCAAATAATCCTATACTTTTTGTGTTTGTGGGAAATAGTGTTAAAGATGCATATGAGCATATTAGCGGCGGCATAAGGGAAAAATGGGATAATGGGAAGGGCATAGCATTTATAAATGTCACTACAGATAATATTGAAGATAAGGATAATTCTTTTAATTTTCAATTTAGCTTTGATCTTAAAGATAAAAAGCACTTAAGAAAAAGTATCAGGGAAAAGTTTTATAGTGACAAGAAAAATTTGGAACACTTAAATAGAAAAATAACAATGGCCAGAGATAAAATATTGTCCAGCGGAGAATTGTTCAATTCTTTTGAAAATATAAGTATTTGTGTAGTAACCACTTCAGATGATGCTTTAAATATAATAGTTCCTGAAATAGCTATACTTATAAGAAAAAAAATGATGGAAGTATTTAAGATGGGTACTTGTGATGCTTATATTCTTATAAGAGAAAAAAATGTAGAGGATGAATTTTTTTCTAAAGCAGTTTCGGTAAGTTTTTTTAGAGAAATAGAATATATACAAAAGGATGATTTTCAGTTTAATGAAAATATAGATGTCTATGGAGAAGATAGGGAGCTTTCTGTAGTCTGTACAGGTCCTGTATTTTATATGACCTATGTTTTAGAAGAGAAAAATGAAAAAGGGATAATACCTGATAATTCTATGGATAATAATTATGAAATAATATCCTATATTACCCTCGTAAAGAATAGAAATGTAAGTATTGAAACCTATACTCATACTGAAAATCAATATTATGATAATATAAGGTTTAAAGCAAATATAACTAGAGAAAGCTCTATAAATAGATATATTACAGCGGGACTTTCTAAAGTCAAAAGACCTAGTGGCGCCATTTCTATAGCAGTACTTAGAGCCTTCTATGAAAGGATTATAAAGAAACTGAATGAATTTTCCATGAAAAACATGGAATTTATAACTGGAGTTTTAAAAATAGACGAAACAAGTGTGAATTCAAAGATGGAAGCCATTTTACCACAGTATGTAACTATAATGGATATGAACGGAATTATGATGTCAAATATTTTGTCAGTGGAAAAATCATTGGGAAAACTTACCCTAAAACAGGTGGAAGAAAATTTATATGGAAATAGATGTGAAAATTTCTTCTGTGAAAATTTTATAATGCCTTCAGAAAACAACTTTTCCGCTGTGAATTTGGAAAGGCAGACTAGAACTCTAGTACAGAGTATAATAAATAATACTAAATTGGGATTATATTGTGCCTTACAATGGACAAGTGAAGAAGGAGAAGCTGTAAGATATTTGAGAGATAAAATAAATTCCATTGAGCTTCTTATAAATAGTATAAATAATGAAATTAATAACTTGTATGAATCTAAGTTTATAGAAGGTTTTAGCTTTAAGAATTTCTTAAGCAGGAGTAGGGGCGTGAAAGAGGCAAGAAAAAAAATATTTGTGGATATATACCATAGAAAGCTTGAAGTTTTGAAATTGAATATTTCAAAAAAGATTTTCAGTCAGTATGAACTTATTTTATTGAAAATTCACCACCAGATTTCTACTGAGGTAGAACAGTTTAATTATATTGGTGAAATAATCAGTAAATATGAAAATGAAATAATAAAACATGAAGATGAATATGCAGCGCAAAATGTAAAAGTTTATTATACAAATGTGGTAGATAATATTTTGGATAAGCTTGAAAGAAATTATGGTGAGGCTTTTTATCTTGAGAATAAGTACATAGGGAATCTTTCAGAGAATATAAAAAAAGGAAAAGAAAAAGTACTTGAAGAAATCATAATGTTTTGCAACAAGTACATTTTAAGAGAAGAACACTTTAATAAATCTTTCGAAGAAGAATTTAATGAAAGGGCTAATGTTAATCCTTCTGACTGGAATTTGAAGGTTGTTTCTAAAGAAGAGCTTTATCGCAAACTTTATAATATACTTGAGGATAATTCTGTACTTAAAAGTTATTTGATGAACTATGATGTAAAAGTATATCAGGAAAAATATTTTTTTGGGGACTACAGCAGCGATTTTATAAAATATGCCTTTGATTTTGACAGGAAAACCAGAAATTATAAAATAGGATATATACATGAAATAAAAAGCAGCGGTATTGAAAAGTTAAATCTAATGGGAGGATTCGGGGCAAAAGATATTATATATATAAGAACTGCAATTGAATTTTATAATTATTGTTTAGAAAAGGAATATTCACTTCATGGAATTGATATAACTCTACTACCTGATATAAGCTAAGGATGGTGATATAATGAAGATGGCTGAATTTCTAGATAACAGTAATGAAATATACAATGTAAATTGGGAGCTGGATAAAGATAAGTTTACCATAAGGTGGAGATGGCCTAAGGATATAGATATAGTGTATATATTAAAAACAAATAGTGCTGATGATTTTCCACTGGATAATATAGATGAAAATAATGTTAAACTTTACACTAGAGAAGAATATAGAGAATTTAATGGATACTGTGAGCCCATAAAAGAGATAAATCAATATACATATTATATTTTTCCTGCCGTTGAAGTAGATGATGATGTTTTGCTGGTAAATCAAAATAATGGGAAAAACCGGATAGTAGTAAATACAGGAAAGCCTGAAATCTTTTATAAAATTAAAGAGCTAAAGTCCTTAAAAAGGTTCTTTTCTAAGGAAAAAATACTACAAATTATTATAGATTCAGAGGCAGATTTGAATAAAGATGTTTTATGTTATGTAAAAAAAAAGGATTCTTATCCTATAAACAAAGAGGATGGAATAAGTTTTGATTTTATTGATGATATATGTGCAGGAATAAATATTATGCCGGAAATAACTGTGGAGAAAAATGAATATGTAAAAGTTTTTATAAAAGATGTAACTAAGTATGGAAATGTTTATACTCTAAAACAGCAATAATCTGTTAGGACGCAGTACATTTAGTTCCCTTTAGGTATCTGAAAATCAAGTGATTCTTAGGTTCAGATGGAGTTTGCTTATAGGGATGACTCTCTCCAGCTGAACATTAGAAGAACTTATCCAGGCGCGTAGCAGTGCTTATCCCCCACTTTGATAGAAAAGCAGAGAACCAAAATTTTTAATTTTGTGTGAATCGCTTTCACAGAGTGCGATGGGGGTGCTAGCAATGGTAGCGATCGGGTAGATAACAAGTCAAAGATACCTTATAGGAAAGGAGTAAATATTTATGGGTTTTTTAAAAATTTTTTCTGGAAGTAAGAAAAAGCAAAATAATGATTATATAAAAGCAACTTATGAAAAGGGGCCTTTTATGATAAAATGTCCTTTTTGCTTTAAAAAATTCAAAACCGATCAGGTGGTTTTTAGAGCTTCCCACTGGGAAAAAGGAGATCCTGAGTATGAAAAAGGGGTAGATGAACTGCTTAATCAATATAACAAAAAAGTTGGCAAGGGAATTTTAGGAGAAATAAATCCTATAGTCAGGGTAGAAGGCCTTCCGGAAAGCAATAAAACCAGAGTAGACAGGGTACTTATAGAAGTTAGGGATAAGTATGATATAAGTACTAGTGAAAGACTATGTCCCCACTGCCATAATGAATTGCCCATAACTTCTGGAAGGGGACCTTCTAAAATTATTTCAGTTGTAGGTGCTTCACAGGCAGGAAAATCTGTATACATGACTACTCTTTTATATGTACTGGAAAGGTATACCTGTGAAAGAATAGCTTCTTCCATGATTGCAGGAAGTTCTGCATATAATGATGAAATAAGAGAAAATCAGGAAAGAATTTTTGATAAAAATATAATGCCAGATCCAACACCTAAGCAGCATATAGACCCCATAATAGAAAATTTTAAATTTAAAGATGATAAAATACCACCTATTACCCTTATTTTTTATGATGTACCAGGGGAAGGTATGACTGACAGAGGATATATAGAAAAACATGGAGAACATATAAAAAACTCTGATGGAATAATATTTCTTGTGGATCCACTGCAGATGAGAGCTTTAAGAAAGAAGATAAATATTGCAAATAAAGAATTGAAGGGTGATTTTACAGAAAAATACCAGGAGTCTAAAGACATAATTGTGTATTTGTTTGAGAATTTTATATCAAAACAGTCCCGGGAAAAGACCCATATACCCACGGCAGTAGTGCTTACCAAAAGTGATATGTTGAAAAACTTAAATGATGAACAGTACATAAGTAAAAACAGTAATATATTTAGAAACTACAATCACCAAAAATTTTTTAATTTAAATGAGTTTGAAAATATTGATGGGGAAGTGAGAAAGTTTTTAGCTAAGGTAGACAGTCCTTTTAAAGGAGCCATGGATACTTATTTTAAAACTACAGGATATTTTGCAGTATCATCTCTAGGCTGTAATCCACAGAATCTCCAAATAGATAGTAGTACCAGCATAAACCCTTCAAGGGTGGATGAACCATTTTTATGGTTGCTTTATTGTATGAATTACTTAGATGGGGGAAGGGAATAAAATGATTGAGCAACATTATTATACAAGGGAAAGAAGGGGAGTCTTCAGTAAAACCCCAGGCTATGACACAGTAGCTAAAAGTGAGGGCCTGGAAAATGAATTTATAACAAACACCTTAAGTAATCTGTGCTTTTATGAAGCTCCTGCCAGTCTTGTCGGAGAAGAAAATATATTAAAATATCCTCCAGCACTGTTTTATGTAGATACAGAGGATAATAAGATGGTAATTGGACAATCTGCTTTTGCAGGAAAAGATTATACAGGTGGAAGAAATCGATATTTTACCCATAGTTACATAATTCCAGAAGAAGAAAAATATAAGTACATAGAAAATCCTGAAAAAATAATATATTCTGCAGGATTCGTACGGGATTATGACATAGAAAAGGGAACCACTATACCTGAAATTTCAGAAATTAAACTAAGTAGGGATGATGATTATTTTAACTCTATAGAAGACATGTTTTCTGCAGCTAATATTGACAGAGAAATATTTGCAGATTTAATTAAGGCCTGTTTCCAATCAGTTAAGTACCATAAAAAAATATATATTGTATTGGACTGTGAGTATAGTGATATGAATTCCACTGCAAAAGGAATACTTAAATATTTATATAGGGCACTTCCTTTTGAAGTAAGGAGAAATTTGGGGTTTATAACCTATATGAAAGAGCCCAAAATAAAAAATTTAATAAATATTATATTTTTGGGCAGAGGAAGTATAAGAAGGCTTTCTACAGAAATAAAGTCAGGCTGTGTGTTTGATCTTTCAAAAGGAGATTTTTATTTGGAGGATATCGACCAGAAAAAACATGAATTTATTGATTTTGTTATGAACAACATTGAAAATACAGAGAAGTTGAAAAATTTTTTTTACAGGGCGGATAGTGTTCTTTTAGAAGATAGGTTGGATATTTATAAATATGATGGATTGTTTAAAGACTCCCCCCATGAAAAAAGTGAAGAAAAAAAGTGTATAGATAATGAAAAATCACCTCAGGAAATTTCTACAGAACCTTTGGCAGATGAAAGTAAAGATTCTACTATTTTTAGAATTATTTATAAAAAAATTTTAAAATTCCTAAAAAAATAAAGTATGTATCCCCCTATCTTGAAAAAGCTGGGGGATTTGATTAATCACATCCTTAGAATAAGGATGTATTGACAACAGATATTTCCCTAGTGTATTATAATTATAGTACACTAGGGAAATATCTGAATATTATTATCTTGAAAATGGAGGAAAATTATATGATAGAAATAAAAAATGTCTCAAAGATTTATAATATGGGCAAGGAAAAGGTAATTGCACTGGATAATGTGAATTTAACTATTAAAGAAGGTGAATTTACAGCTATAGTAGGCCCTTCAGGTTCAGGTAAATCTACTTTGATGCATCTCGTGGGAGGGCTTGATACACCTACCTCAGGAAGTATTTTTATAGATGGAAAGGATATAAGCAAGCTTAAGGATAAGGATATGTCAAAGTACAGAAATAAATCTGTAGGCTTTGTATTTCAATCCTTTAATCTTGAAAATACACAAACTGCCCTTGAAAATGTGATGATGCCCTTAATATTTTCTGGTATTGATAAAAGAAAGAGGAAAGTAAAGGCAGAAAAGGCTCTTGAAATGGTGGGACTTAAAGATAAAATAAAAAATAAGCCCACAGAGCTTTCGGGAGGACAGCGTCAGAGGGTGAGTATAGCGAGAGCCCTTGTAAATGAACCTAGAATAATTTTTGCAGATGAGCCCACGGGAAATTTGGATTCAAAAAATGGACAACTTATAATGAATCTTTTAAGTGATTTGAATGAGAGAGGGTATACAGTTATTATGGTTACCCATAATATGGAAGAGGCAAAAAGGGCAAGGAGAATTATAAGTATAAAAGATGGTAAAGTTCAGGAGGTAAAACAGGATGAAATTTAAAGACATATTAAAAGTGGCTTTAAATGGCCTTGGGAGCAGAAAAGGAAGAACCTTTCTTACTTCTCTGGCAGTTGCCATTGGAACTATGCTGATAGTGACTCTTGTGAGCATTGGAACCTCAGGTGAGAAGTTAATTTTAAAAGAGGTGGATGTTTTACAGTTAAAGCAAATTCAGGTAATGAACTTTAAATATTATGATATGTATGAAACAGACTCTGGTGATATTGACATGGATGATATGTTTAAAAAGATTGATGGAGATACCGTTGAGAAGTTTAAAAATATAAAGAATGTAGAAAATGTACAGGCATTTGTGAATACATCTGCAGAAAATATAAAAATAGAAAATAAGGAAGATAATCAAGGAACTAAAATAACGGCACTTTACAATAACGATAATTACTTTACAGATGAAAAAATTGCATCTGTTAGAGATAAAAATAAAGACAGCAGCTTAAAACCTATAATTGCAGGGAGAAATTTAGTAAAATCAGATAAGGAAGCATTACTTGTAAGCAAAAAATATCTGGACTCCATGGGTATAAAAAATTACAATGAAGTTCTGGGAAAGGATGTACTGATTACACAGTCTAGAACCAATAATTCCAATATTACTCTGCAGCCTTTTCAAATTAAGGGAAAAATAGTTGGAATAATAGGGGATAAGTTCCATGAGGATGAAAAAATAATATCATCGCTGGATATTGCTTCAGAAATCAGCAGTTATACTTCGCTTCAGCAGGATTACATAAAAAATTTGGGATATGACAGTGTAATTGTATATACAAAGGATTCAAAAAATGTTTCTGATATAACAAATTCAATAAAAAAAATGGGGTATTTATACGTCAGCTATCAGGATATGATAGAAAAAATACAGAATTCATTTAAGGTAATAAAAGTAATACTTGCCCTCCTTGGATTAATAGTTTTGTTTGTTGCCAGCGTGGGTATTGTAAATACCATGACTATGGTTATATATGAAAGAACTAGATCTATAGGTATAATGAAGGCATTAGGTGCAAATAGAAATAATATCCACAACATATTTATCACCCAGTCAGGGGTAATAGGATTTATAGGGGGTATAATGGGAATTGTATTTAGTAGTATAAATTTAAGCATAATCCAGTTTGCCCTGAACATGTATATGAAAAGCAGGAATATAACACAACCTGTTAATTTGAATATGCCTCTTTGGCTTCCACTAGCTACTTTGGCCTTTTCAATTGCCATTTCCATAATATCAGGGATTTATCCATCCAGAAAGGCTTCAAAGATGAATCCTGTAGATGCTTTAAATTCATAAGGAGGAGATTTACATGAAATTTTCAGATTGTTTAAAAATGGCATTTTCAGATCTTGGCAGGAGAAAAATTCGTACTGTACTTACATCCTTTGGCATAGCTATAGGGGCAATGTTGGTGGTTTTAATGGCAGGTTTTGGACAGGGAATTCAAAAAATAGCCATGGATCAAATAAAACAGATGGATACCATGAGAATAATTGAAGTAAAACCTGAACAAAACAGCAGTAAAAATTCACAGGAAAATAAAAGTGAATTTAAAAAGATAGACAATACGGTGCTTGATAAATTTAAGAGTATAAAGAATGTAGAGGAAGTCAGTGCTTCTATTGACACCCAGATACAAGAGGCTTTTATAAATGGAAAGGAAATTTCTAAGGTGAATGTTAAAGGAAGCAATCTGGAACTCCCCATATTTTTGAACTCACAGCAAAATGAAATAAAGACAGATAAAAAGAAGACCAAAAAATATGGATATAATCCCATTATTGCAGGGAAGATTATAAAACAGGGAGATGAGGATTCTGTACTCTTGGGTCAAAGCCTTGTAAATAAAGCAGGTATAAAGGACTATAAAAGTATTATCGGAAAGAATATAGAAATGAGAGTTTATCTACCTTCTATTCCAGGACTTCCCCTAAAAGATCCCCTTATAATAAATGCAAAAGTTTCAGGGGTGGTAAATAAAAATTATGATAATGGAAAAAATGTAATAACAGCTTCCAGTAAAATAGCGGCAAAAATTCAACAATATTATACCGAGGAACAAAATTACATGGAGGAAAAGGGATATAACAACATAAGTGTGGAGGTAAATACCACAGAGGGTGTAGAAGGTGTGGACAGCAGTATTAAGAAAATGGGATATGTTACAAATTCACAAATTGAAAGTACTAAAACTTTAAAAACCATGATGACTATAATAAAGGTACTTTTAACTGCCGCAGGTATAGTAGTGCTTCTGGTGGCATCCATAGGAGTAATAAATACCATGACCATGGCAGTATATGAAAAGACCAAATCCATAGGTATAATGAAGGCACAGGGCGCATCAAGAAAGAATATAAGCAGAATGTTTACAGTTCAAGCTGGAAGCCTGGGATTTATAGGGGGTCTTTTTGGAGGTATAACAGCTCTTGTATTAGGTATTGTTATAAATAAAATTGTGGTAATGTATAATATAGGAGGCATACAGTCCGGTATGAAAATAATAGATGTAAATATTTCAGTTTTTGTATTTACCTTGCTATTTACTATACTGGTATCTGTAGCTGCAGGTATGGTTCCAGCTAGGAGAGCTTCTAAACTAAATCCTGTGGATTCACTGAGAAATGAATAATAGGGGGAAAAACTATGAATATTCAAATATTTGGTACTAAAAAATGCTTTGATACTAAGAAGGCAGAAAGGTATTTTAAAGAGAGAAAAATAAAGTATCAATTTATAGATTTAAACCAAAAAGGACTTAGCAAGGGGGAACTTGAAAGTGTTAAAGCTTCTGTAGGTTTAAATAACTTAATCAATGTGAAGACGAAAGAATACAAGACACTAAATATGGACAAGATAAGAAGCAGCAGTGTAAGAGAAGAAATGCTCTTAAATAATCCTAGATTATATGAAACTCCTATAGTTCGCAACGGCAAGCAGGCTACTGTTGGATATGATTCTGAAGTATGGAAAAATTGGGAATAACAGATATTGACCACGCTAGTCAATGATGATATAATCTTATTATCGACTAGCGTGGTCAATTTATTTTAATTCATTTAGAAGAAGGTGATATTATTTTTTCAAAATTTTTGAGCTTAAGTGAGGAAAAACAGCAGCGTATTTTAAATGCGGCATTAAAGGAATTTGCACAAAAGGGCTATAAAAATGCATCTACAAACCAGATTGTTCAAGATGCTGATATATCAAAAGGACTGTTATTTCACTATTTTAAAAACAAAAAGCAGTTATTTTTATTTTTATATGATTACTGTATAGAACTTAGTATGGAGGAATTTTATAAAAAAATCAATTTAGATGAAAAGGATTTTTTTGTTAAATTGAGACAAATTCAGCTGATTAAGTTAGAATTATTAAATAAATATCCAGAAATACTTAAGTTTATAGAAGTTGCAAATGTGGAAGAATCAAGTGATGTGAAAAATGACTTGGAGGTTAGAAACAAAGAAGCCATGGACAGTGCTTCTCATAAAGTATTTGAAAATATGGATGTTTCTAAATTTAGAGAAAATGTAGATGTAAAAAAAGCAATAAATATAGTTATATGGACTTTTCAGGGATTTAATGCCAGAGTGCTGGAGGAGGCCAGGTTATCACCTTCAAAGCAAATTGATTATGAAAAAGCCATTGCTGAAATGGATATATATAAAAAGATGCTTGAAAATTGTTTTTATAAATAATATTTTTTAAAATAGTTAATCCATAAAGGAAGAAGGTGTTTGATATGCTGGATATGGTTAAAAGTTTTGAAGAGCTTACTCCCGAACTTGAAAAATTTGCAGGAGGTAAGGGATATATACTTTCTAGGATGTTTCGGGATGGCTATCCTGTACCGGAGGGATTTGTAATTTTACCTGCAGCTTTTCAAGAAGGAGAGCTTAAAAGTGAAGCCTGGAATAAAATACAGTACCACGTAAATTTAATTAAAGATAAAAGGGAAAAGGCTTCTTTTGCAGTCAGATCCTCTGCTTTAAGTGAAGATTCTGCAAAGGCTTCTTTTGCAGGAGAGTTTGAAACAGTCCTTAATGCCAAAACATATGAAGAGATTAAAAATGCTATAGATATAGTTTTTAAATCCACACAAACAGAAAGGGTAAGGGCCTACAGTTCTGCTCAGGGTATAGACAGATCTCATCAGATTGCCGTGGTGGTGCAGCTTATGGTACAGTCTGAGATTTCCGGAGTACTGTTTACTGCTGATCCAATTACGGGAAGTCATGTAAATATGGTGGGGAATTTTGTATATGGATTAGGAGAAAAACTTGTATCAGGAGAGTCAAATGCACATACCTTTACACTTAAGAGGCCTAAAGGAAAGTATGAGGGACCTGCAGACTTAAAAAAATATGCCTCAAAATTATATAAGTATTCATCCAGCCTTCATATAAAATACAATGCTCCCCAGGATATTGAGTGGGCTGTAGAGGATGGAAAATTATATATACTTCAGGCCAGGCCTATTACAACTTTGAGGACAGGTAATCCAGATACCTATGAATGGAATGATTCTCTTAATGGAGATTATATTTGGACCAATAACAATGTGGGAGAGGCAATGTCTGATGTATTTACCCCGCTGAGTTGGTCTATTATAAGAGATTTAGATGAAGAACAAACTCCAATCCCCGGATATTATCTGTTTTCTGGTAATGTATATGGAAGAGCATACACAAATATAAGTTATGCATTGTCCATATATCCTGCTTTTGGTAAGAGTATAAAATCTCTTATGGGAATAATGAGTGAAGTGTTTGGACAAATGCCAGAGGGGGCAGAAATACCTATTTATCCATTTTCCAAGTTAGGTTTAATGAAACAAATGATTCCCACAGTGGGGCATCGTTTAAAGAAAATTATTGAAAGTTCCAGTAAAATACCAGACCATTTAAAAGATTCACCTACATGGTGTATAAATATGAGAAAAAGGATTGGCCAAATAAAAAGCAGAGAAGAGCTTTATAACTTATGGAAAAAAGAACTTTTGCCTTATAATTTTAAAGCTTTATGGATTGCGCTTGCAGGCGGCCGTAAAATGGTACTTGCCAATAAACTGAAAAATGAACTTGTAAACCTGGTGGAAATTGAGGATACTAATGTCAAATTTCAGGGGCAATTCATCTCTTGAAAGTCTTGGTCCCATTGTAGGAATATCAAAGATTATAAGGGGAGAAATGAACAGGGATGAATACAAAATGCAGTACGGCCATAGGGGACCCCATGAATTTGAACTATCCATACCAGATTCTCTGGAGGATGAAACCTGGCTTAATAACCAAATAGAAGAATTTAAAAAATCAAATACAAATGTAGAAAGTTTGCTAGATAGGCAGAAGACAGAATATGAAAATGCTTTAAAGGAATTGAAAAAGCGCTTTCCTAGGAAAGTACGAAGCATTGAGAAAAAAATAATAAAGGCAAATAAAGCAGCACGTCTCAGGGAATCAGTGCGTTCAGAGTGGACCAGGGCATTTAGAGTGAATCGTGCTTTTGCCCTTAAGGCAGGAGAACTTACAGGCATAGAAGATAATATATTTTTTTTATACATTGATGAAGTTTTAAGGCTGCTTTTAGGAGATGATTCTGCGGTAGGACATATTGCTGCAAGAAAAGATAATTATAATAAGTATAAAAAATTGCCTCCCCTGCCATCCATTATCCGTGGGGCTTTCAATGCCTTTAATTGGTTGCAAAACCCAAATAGAAGAAGTGACTATTATGACTCTAATGCAGCTGCAGCTGAATCTGATTCTGACACACTAAAGGGATTTGCAGGAGCAGCAGGGAAAGTAGAAGGAATTGTGAGAGTTATTATAAATCCTGAAGATGGAGAAAATCTTAAGACAGGTGAGATTTTAGTAGCAGCTACTACTAATGTAGGTTGGACGCCTCTTTTTCCCCGGGCCGCAGCTATAATTACAGATATTGGTGCACCATTATCTCATGCTGCCATAGTTGCCAGAGAACTTGGTATTCCAGCGGTAGTTGGATGTGGTAATGCCACTGCAAGACTTAATACGGGAGATAGAGTCATAGTTGATGGTGGACATGGAATTGTGCAGATTGTCAGTGGAAATGATTGTGTATCAGATAATTAATATGGTGCAAATATATAGTCTTAATGATGCTGGATTATATGATCAACTTGATGTTGTTAAAAATAATGGTAGTATAAGATCTAGTATTTTTAGTGGATTTACTGTAGCTGTAGAAGAGTTGTTTTAATATAAAAAGATTGTAATAGACGCAGTTGGAATTGATTTACACAGATCTAACTGCGTCTATTTTTATTTTTTTGCGAAATTTTATTAAATCATAGTAATTTATAAGTATTTTATGATAAAATGATAATTAATATGTTGATTAATTCATAATTTCATTGCAGGGGAGGCGGAGTATATGCAAGACAAGATAGTGCTTGCGGAAGATGAACCCATTACTAGAATGGATATTTTTGAAATACTTACATGTTGTGGATATAATGTGGTTGGAAAAGCCTCTGATGGACTTGAAGCTGTTGAATTGTGCAGGATAAATAGGCCAAATCTAGTCATTATGGATATAAAGATGCCAAACCTGGACGGCATACAGGCTGCTAAAATTATAGCAAAGGAAAATTTGGCAGATGCTATAGTTATGCTTACAGCTTATAGCGGAAAAGAATTTATGGATAAGGTAAAAGAAGTGGGGGCTATAGGGTATGTTGTAAAACCTATAGATGAAAGAAATTTAATTCCACAAATTGAAATTGCCATATCAAAAAGTAAGGAAATAAAAAACATTAAAAATGAGGCAGCTTGCGTCAAGCAAAAAATTGAAGATATGAAGGTAATATATAGAGCTAAAGAGATGTTAATGGACAGGTATTCTATAAAAGAAGAAGATGCCTATAAGAGAATAAGAAAGCTCAGCATGGATAGGCAGTGCTCTATTTTACAGACTTCAAGAAGTTTAATAAGAGGATATGAAAGGTAGATTAACATGCTTAGAAAATTGTGCAGGACATACACAAACTTATCCCAGGAAGATATAAAAATTTTAGAAAATATGGAAAAGTATCTTCAAAGTGTATCCAATCTAGTTAAAGCGGATATTTTTATTGACTGCCTAACCAGAGAATCAGGAACTGCCATTGTAGTTTCGGAAGCTAAGCCTTCAAATTCCATATCTTTATATAGGGGAACAGTAGTGGGTGAACTTGCTTTAATGGAAAATGAACCAGCTGCACTTAGAACGCTTCAGATAGGCATGGGAACTTCAGATTTAAAGGCAATTACCCAAGAAAATAAGGTAGTAAAACAAAATACAGTACCTATTAAAAATAGTGAGGATAAAGTAATAGGTGTGCTTATAATGGAAAAAGACATAACTGAGGATTTAAGTAAAAATAGAAATATGGAAATATTGTCTGAAACCACAGAGCAGTTAAGTCAGACACTTATGAATTTAAAGAGTCCAGAACTATCTGATACTGTAGATTTTAATCTGATTAATGATGCTATTATTATATTTAACCAGTGTGGAATTTCTATTTATGCTAACCATATTGCAGAGGATATTTACATAAAACTTGGTTATAAAGATAAGATTGTGGGAATGAAATTTGATAACCTTGTTTTAAGTAAAACTAGCTTTTCCAAAATATTAAAGGAGAATAATTCTATATTATCTGAAGTTTCAATAGGAACTTTTTCACTGCAGATAAAGTATGCTGTTCTTAAAAAAAATAATAGTATATTATGTGGTGTTGTTATGCTAATTAAGGACATAACAGATATAAAAGAAAAAGAAAAGCAGCTTATTTTAAAAGCTGTGGCAATAAGAGAAATACATCATAGAGTTAAGAATAATCTTCAAACTATAGCAAGTATTTTAAGGCTGCAATCAAGGAGGATAAATAACGAAGAAGCTAAAAAGGCCTTTAAAGAGAGCATAGGTAGAATACTTAGTATAGCTGCAACCCATGAGGTGCTGGCACAAAATGGAATTGATGATGTGGATATAAAAAATATACTATCCAAAATTAAAGATAATGCCATTAGAAACTTTATTCAATGCAATAAACAAATAGATATAAAATTTATTGGAGATAGTTTTTATGTGGACTCGGACAAGGCTACATCTATAGCTATAGTGTTAAATGAATTACTTCAAAATTCCCTTCAACACGCTTTTGTAGATAAAGAGGAGGGGTTCATAGGGATAATTATAAAAAAAGGTATTATGTATTCCAATATATCAGTTATTGACAGTGGAAAAGGGTTTGATATAAATCTAGTTAAAAATGAAAGTTTGGGACTAGACATCGTAAAAAGTATAGTAAAGGACAAATTAAATGGAGATATAAATATCGAGTCAAGTAAAAGCGGGACAAAAGCAGTTTTTTGCTTTAAGAATTAGTATAATAAAGTGCATTGAAAATAAATTAAATTATTGTGGGTTGTTTTATTAATTTTTTATAAAAACACTCTTTACATTGATAAATTAATATGATAAACTGTGTATAAATTATAAATGAAATGCAATGGAGCATTTCATTCAAAATTTATAATTTTTGTTTAAAAATTTATAAATAGTTAGAGAGCAACGGAGCTTAAAATATTTTAGGTATTTTAGGCTCTTTTTTCATTTAGTGACCTTTAAAGGGAGGTGTACCAAAATAGTAAATGACAAAATATTGAGTGTAGGAATTGACATTGGTACCACCACTACACAAGTTATATTTAGTGAAATCACAATACAAAATACAGCAGGTTCTTTTTTTGTACCAAAAGTTAAAATTGTAGATAAAAGAATAATTTATAAAGGTAAAATATACTTTACCCCACTGGTATCCAGAAAAAGCATAAATTTAGAAAAACTAAAATCCATAATACAGCAGGAATATAATAGAGCCAATGTGAAAAAAGAACACATTTCTACTGGGGCAATAATAATAACCGGAGAAACTGCAAGGAAAGAAAATGCACAGCAGGTTTTAAATATTCTTTCAGACTTTGCAGGGGATTTTGTAGTGGCAACTGCCGGGGCTGATTTGGAATCAATACTTGCAGCATATGGGGCTGGAGCTTATAAGGTTTCTAAAAATATTTCCGGAAAAGTTGTAAATTTCGATATAGGAGGTGGTACAACTAATGCATGTGTGTTTAGTGAAGGAAAAATAGTGGATTCCTTTGCCCTACATATAGGAGGAAAGTTAATAGGATTTGATGATAGCGGTAATGTAATTTACATATCTGAAAAGATAGAAAGGCTGCTAGAAAGCTTAAATTTAAATATCAATATTGGCAGCAAGCCTAAATTTTGTGATTTAAATACGCTTGTAAGTAAATTTGCAGATATTATTTTCAAAATTGGAAGTAACATAAATTTATCTTCAGAAGAAATGGAGCTTTTTATCCAGCATAAAAATAAAGAATTGACGGCACCACTATTTATGTTTTCAGGAGGGGTTGCGGAATTTGTATATAGTGATTATGAGGTAAATACACTGAAGGATACTTTAAAGTACCAAGATATAGGACCACTTCTAGGAGTGTATATAAGAGGCATTTTAAAAGAAGGCAAATATAAATTTTTGGAGCCAGAGGAAAAAATAAGGGCCACAGTAATAGGGGCAGGAAGTCATTCTATAAGAATAAGCGGAAGTACCATAATTTTTGATGAAGACATACTGCCAATAAAAAATATACCTATTATAAAGATAAAGGATGATTTGTTAGAAGACCAAGATGTGATGTATGAATATGTATCAGAAAAAATCAAGATGTATGGTGATTCTATGGTGGCCATTTCTTTTAAGGGACCATTAAGTCCTTCTTATAGGCAAATACAGCTAATATCCGGAGGAATAATAAAATGTTTTAAAATTATAAAGTATTACCCAATTATAGTTGTGGTAGAAAATGATTTTGCAAAGGCACTTGGACAGACAATAAAAGCTGGGTGTAATTTTTCTAGAAAAGTAATATGTATAGACGGAATTTCCACTGATAATGGAGATTATATAGATATTGGAAAAGCTGTTGGGGGAATTATACCTGTTGCTGTGAAAACTTTAATATTTAACAATTAATTCATTGATGGAAATTATAAATAGTTTTGGGAGGGTTTTTAATGCAAAGTGAATTAAAGAAGACATTATCACCATTTCAACTTTGGGCTATTATAGTTGGTATGGTTATATCAGGTATGTATTTTGGATGGAATAATGCATTGGCATTTGCAGGACCGGTGGGGTTTATAATAGCAATAGTAATTGTAACTATTTTTTATACTGCTTTTATGTTCAGTTATGCAGAACTTTCCACTGCCATACCTGATGCAGGAGGATCAGCAGAATATGCAACTAGAGCTATGGGAAGATTTGGAGGTTTTTTGGCAGGCTTTTCTTCTGTAGTTGAATTTTTATTTGCTACGCCAGCTATAGCCATATCTATTGGTGCCTATGTTCATTTTATAATACCGGCTATACCAATAACTGCGGCTGCTCTTGTATTCTATGGAATTTTTGTAATTATAAATTGTGGGGGAGTTAAAACTGCAGCTATAATTGAAACTATAATTACTATTGTTGCCATTGTAGGACTTGTAATATTTGTAGGTGCTAGTTTTACTCATATTGATATTACAAGGATAGTGGGACAGGGCGCTTTCCGTGGAGGGGTTGGAGGCGTATTTAATGCTATACCATTTGCCATATGGTTCTATTTAGCTGCAGAAGGCGGGGCAATGTCTGCAGAAGAATGTAAAAATCCAAAGAAAGATGTACCTAAGGGCTTTATACTTGCCATACTTACTCTTGTAGTGCTGGCACTTGTTACTTTTGTATGTACTGCAGGAGTAATGGATGCTAAGGCACTTGGCTCAACTGATTCACCTCTTCCTGATGCACTTGATGTAATATATGGAAAAGGGAATGCATTTTCTAAATTGATGAGTTTTATAGGACTTTTTGGGCTTATAGCTAGTCTTCATGGAATAATAATTGGATATTCAAGGCAGATATTTGCAATGTCCAGGTCAAGATATCTACCTAAATTTTTATCAAAAGTGAATTCGAAAGCCTCACCTGTAGCGGCAACAATTATACCAAGTCTTATAGGAATGCTATTTGTACTTTTAAATAGTACTTCAGTAATTATAGTAATTTCAAGTTTTGGAGCTATTGCGCTTCATGCAGTAAGTATGGCAGCACTGTTAATTTTAAGAAAAAAAGAACCTGATTTAGAAAGACCATATAAAGTTTCAATTACACTTCCTATAATATCCCTTGTACTTGATGTAATTTTACTTGTGACTGTTGGTTATTCAAATATATCAACTGTATCTTTTGTAATAGGTGCTTATATACTTGCCATCATATATTATTTTGTATATTCAAGATTTACTGAAGTATCATCAGAAAAGGAGGCATCACAAAAAATTACAGAACAGGATAGGGCAATTTAAATATGTTTAAGACAGGTGATTTCTATGAATTTAAAGACTATTTTATTTAATAAAGTATACAAATTTAAGGATATAAAAGATTTACTGGCTAAGGCCAATGAAAAAAAATCTGGAGATGCCCTTGCAGGAATTGCAGCCTGCAGTACTGCAGAGAGAATTGCGGCAAAAATTGTATTGGCAGATATAACTTTAGAAGATCTTAGAAATAATCCCGTTGTTCCCTATGAAAAAGATGAAGTAACAAGAATTATACAAGATTCCATAGATAAGTTTGCCTATAATAAAATAAAGCATATGACAGTGGGAGAACTTAGAGAGTTTATATTAAGTGCCAAAGAAAGGGATATAAAATTAATAAGAGATGGATTGACTGCTGAAATGATTTCCGCAGTGACAAAACTTATGAACAATATGGATCTTATATATGCTGCGCAGAAAATTTGTAATATCGCATGCTGTAATACTAAAATTGGGGAAAGAGGAACTCTTTCCTCAAGACTTCAGCCAAACCATCCAACGGATGATATAGAGGGAATAATGGCATCGGTTATGGAAGGACTAAGTTATGGTATAGGTGATGCCGTAATTGGATTGAATCCTGTAAATGACAGCATAGATAGTGTATACAGAATTTTGTGTAAATTTAAGGAGTTTACTTCTGAATGGCATATTCCAACTCAAAATTGTGTACTTTCCCATGTAACCACCCAGATGGAAGTTTTAAAGAGGGGAGCACCTATGGACTTGATGTTTCAAAGCATAGCGGGCTCAGAAATATCTAACAGGAGTTTTGGCATAAATACTGACCTTATGGATGAGGCCTACTTCCTTATGGGAGAAAACAAATATTCAAAGGGAGCAAATTATATGTATTTTGAAACGGGACAGGGTTCAGAACTTTCCTCGGATGGAAATAATGGTGCAGATCAACTTACCATGGAAGCCAGGTGCTATGGTTTTGCAAAAAGGTACAATCCATTTTTAGTAAATACAGTGGTAGGATTTATAGGTCCTGAATATTTGTATGATGGAAGCCAGGTTATAAGGGCGGGACTTGAAGATCACTTTATGGGTAAACTTACGGGATTGCCTATGGGAGTTGATGTATGCTACACAAACCATATGAAGGCAGAACAAAATGACATGGATAATCTAGCAATGCTTTTGACAAATGCTAATTGTGCTTACTTTATGGGAATTCCCTGTGCTGATGATGTAATGCTTATGTACCAATCCACAAGCTATCATGATATTGCAACTCTTAGAGAAATTACAGGTAAAACTCCCATTAAAGAATTTGAAAGAAGACTGGAACAGCTAGGTATTTTACAAAATGGAAAGCTTACAGATATAGCTGGAGATGCGTCATTGTTTTTAAAAAAATCAATGGTCTAGTGAGGTGAGATTGTGGATAGCAATTATGAAATATATAAGCGTATGAAAAAATCAACAAATGCAAGAATTTGTGTGGGCAGGTCAGGAACCAGGTATAAAACTGAAACTCTTCTAAAATTGAGAGCAGATCATGCAGTGGCAATGGATGCAGTTTGGTCACATGTAGATGAAAGCATTATAGATAAGCTTAATTTTTTAAAGGTTCAAACTATGGTAAAAGATAAGGAACAGTATATACAAAGACCTGACCTTGGAAGAAAATTCTCCAAAGAAACTATAGAGTATATAAAGGATAACTGTATAAAAAATCCAGATGTTCAAATAATAGCTGGAGATGGATTAAGTTCTCCGGCTATTACAGTCAATTTAGAAGATATATACGGTATAATAATTGACGGACTTAAAGCAAAAGGATATAAAATAGGAATTCCCATATTTGTAAAATATGCCAGGGTAGCTACCATGGATAAAATAAGCGAGGCATTAAATGCGAAAGTTACCATTATCCTTATAGGCGAAAGACCGGGACTTGCAACAGGTGAAAGTATGAGCAGCTATATGGCTTATGAATCAAGTACTAAAAAGCCTGAATCTCAAAGAACTGTGATTTCAAATATACATAGAAGTGGTACTCCTCCAGTAGAAGCAGGGGCACAAATTGTATATTTGGTAGATTTGATGATGCAGGAAAAGAAAAGTGGTATTGAGCTTAGGATATCAAGTGACATGAAATTAACTTAAAAGATCTGCTGCACAACTAACTGAATAGTTTGGTTGTGGGCAGACCTTTTTTATTTTAGGCTATTATAAATTATTTTTAGATTATTTTCCATGCTTTCAATATAATTTTTGTTATCCTCTTTACTTTCAATTGTATATATTTTTTCCACCTTAGCACCTATTTCATTGGCTAGGGTAGTAGATACTTTGGCACTTACTGTATCTTCCATAAATATGGTAGTTATTTTATTTTGTCTGCAGTAGTCTACCAATTCTTTTAGTTTCTTTGCGGAAGGTTCGCCCTCTGCAAATACATCTTCTACGCTATTTTGCTTTAGTCCGTAGTCCCTGCAAAGATATGCAAAGGCAGCGTGACCTGTTACAAAATTTTTATTTTTTACTGTGTTAAATTTTTCTACATATTCATTATGAAGAGAGTTAAGTTGTTTTGAAAATTCATTATAATTTTCTTCATAGAATTTTTTATTTGAGGGATCTGCCTTAATTAAGGCATCTTTAATATTTTTGCACTGGATTTCAGCACCTTTTAAACTAATCCAAAGGTGGGGATCATACTCTCCATGTTCTTTTATGTCACCACTATTAGTATTTTTAATTGGAGATGAACCATTAGAGGCATTTACTACAATTAGATTTTTATTGTCAATGGATTTTAAAATTTTATCCGTCCAGGATTCCATGCCCAGTCCGTTGTATATAAACACCCTGGCAGTACTTAAGTTCTTCATGCTTTCTATAGTTGGTTCAAAATCATGAGGTTCTGTACCCTGAGGAACTATTTCTGTAATATCAATTTTATCCTTTCCAATAGCTGAAGCAAGTTCAGCCATGGCATTAAATGACACTACCACTTTTATTTTAGATGAGGATTTTGAACTAGTAGTTTTTGTTTTAGCATCATTACAACCAGTGAACATAAGTATGGTGGAACTGATGAGAAAGGCTCCTAGTAATATTTTAAATAGATTGTATTTTTTAAACACTTTTATTTCCTCCGAAAATATGTTATTGCAAATAGTTTGCATGTATATATAATACTTAATAAAAATTGTATTGTCAATAAATACAAAAATTGTATTGTTAATAAATACTAGGATAATGACTTAATGAAAAATCTAATGGTATATAGGAAATAATAATTTATTAATGGCATTATCTATATCTGTATCATTTGGAGTATTAAGCCATTTGGCAGAAATCACAACATATGTACGGTTGACGGATTTACTTTTTAAATAGGAGTAAATTATTTGATATTCGTCCATTTTTTCCTTATGGAGTTCTATGGACTTTTTTGGGATTTTATTATCAAAGTGAAATAAAATATTACTTTTTAAGGAAGATTTTAATTTTTCAAAACCAAAGTTTTTTAGATGATATTTTTTACTAAAAATAATTTCATTTCCTTTAATGAGAAAAAATTTCACACTATTACATTCTAAATGTTCAAGCAAAGCAATATTCTTATTCTTTTTTGTGAACTTAGAGACTTGGGCTTTATTTAGCAGATAATTTACTGCACTTATATAATCTCTATATTTAGCGGCACTTTCAAAGTTAAATTTTTCTGATGCTTTATTCATGTTGTATTCCATTTCTTTAATGATACTTTTATCGATGCCGTTAAGCAGATTTATTATTTTATGAAAAATAGCGGAGTACTGTTTTTTTTCAGTACTACCTAAGCACATACCTAAACATAAGCCTAAAGAATAATTTAAACAGCAGGAAGGCTTTTGGAAATTATTACTGCAAAATATTTTACAACATTCCTTTATACCCTGAATACCTCGTTCTACTGTGTTTTTACTTGTATATGGTCCAAAATAAAGATTTCCATCACTTTTTATATATTCACTGGAAATCTGAATATCAGGATGTTTCTCATTAATTCTTATATAGCAATAAGATTTTGGATTTTTCATTTGTCTGTTATATATAGGCTTCATTTGCTTTATTAATTTACATTCCAGCATAAATGCTTCGAATTCTGTATCTGTAAGTATATAGTCAAAATCTCTTAGGTTTTTAACTAACTTTAGAACTTTTGGAGTATGTGATTTTGAATTTTGAAAATATGATGCAACTCTGCTTTTTAGATTCTTTGATTTTCCTACATATATAACACTATTAAGGGAATCCTTCATGAGATATACGCCAGGAGAAGAAGGAAGTTTTTTAATTTTTTCTTTTAAGTCCATAATATAATCTTCTCCTAAACACACATGATTTCATGGTATATTTTATTTATAGTATAGATTAAAGTTGCAGTATACACAAGGCAATTCTATAGTTTATAATATGGTTGACTAATCAACTATATTATGTTATTTTGTTTAATGAAAGGGGCAAAGTAATATTGAATGATAAAGCACCAACTTTAATAAAATTAACTACCAGTATATATAGATGTACTCAAGCTTATATTGATAAAGAGCTTAAAAGATATAATCTTACTACAGGTACATATCCATATTTACTTGTATTAAATAAAAAGGAGGGTATAAACCAAAGTGAGATAAGCAGAGAGCTTAATGTAGATAAAGCTATGTCTGCAAGGACCATTAAAAAATTAATAGCACTTGGCTATGTAAGAAAAGAAGAAAATAAAGAAGATATAAGGGCATACAGGCTTTATATAACGGATAAAGCAAAGAGTATAATTCCTGAGATTATACAAACTATCCATAATTGGATTGACATTTTAATAGAAGGAAATAATGAAAAAGAAATTAAAAAGTCTATAGAATTTTTAGAAAAAGTTTTACAAAATGGAAAAAAATATAGAGATAAGGTATCTGAAGATAAATAATCGGTATATTTATCCGAACGCTACCATTGCTAACACCCCCATCTTCTTCAAAGTGGGGGGATAAGCACTGCTACGCGCCTGGATAAGTTCTTCTAAGGTTCAGATGGAGAAAAGTATTTATCATAAGCAAACTCCACCTGAACCTAAGAATCACTTTATTTGAAGATGCTTAAATACTGTGAAAGGGTGAAAAAGAGTTGAATAAGACTGGAAATGAAGTATATGCGAAGAGGTGGATAATTTTATTCACTGTTATTTCAGCTACTTTTATGGCAACATTAGATGGAAGTATTGTAAATGTAGCCCTGCCTAATATGTCTGATAAACTTAATGTCAGTATGGCAGGTATTGAATGGGTTGTTACCAGTTTTTTTATAACTGTTGCAGCTACCATTTTAATATTTGGAAGGCTTGGAGATATAAAAGGAAAGACAAGAATATTTAGATTTGGAATTGTTATTTTTACATTAGGTTCGTTTTTATGTGGAATGACAAGTTCATTACCAGTACTTGTAGCAGCAAGAGTTATACAGGCTATAGGAGCAGCCGCTACAATGGCTAATAGTCAGGGAATTATAACTCAGGTTTTCCCAGCACATGAAAGGGGAAGAGCACTTGGACTAGTGGGAACTTTTGTTGCACTAGGCTCTATGACTGGTCCTCCGCTGGGCGGTATAATTGTTTCCGCAGTGAGCTGGGAATACATATTTTTAATTAATGTACCAATAGGAATAATTGTATTTATAATGTCAATTAAAGTATTTCCAAAGTCTCATGATGTAGTTAAAGAAAAGCTTGATGGAAAAGGAGCTTTATTATTTACAGTATCTATTGTACTATTATTTGGAGCATTGGTTCAAGGACAGAGCAGCGGATATAACAATCCAATCATGATTTCTGCTTTCATTATTTCAGTTATATCTTTTATAGCATTTATTATTGTAGAAAATAAGATAAAAGTACCATTACTCCAGTTGGAAATTTTTAAAAATAGTTTATTCTCAATAAGTATAATATGTGGATTTATTTCATTTATTGCAATTAGTGCCTCTAATATAATATTACCCTTTTATTTTCAGGATGTATTAAAACTTTCACCTGCTGCAACGGGATTATTTATGATGGTATCTCCTGTGGTTTTATCCATAGTAGCACCTATTAGCGGATATGTGTCAGATAAAATTGGTTCGGAAATACTCACATTAATTGGTCTTTTGCTTACAAGTGCGGGACTGTTTTTAATATCTAGTTTAAATGAAAAGTCTTCCCTGATTATTTTAGTAGTATATATAGTGGTTATGACTATAGGAAATGGAATGTTTCAATCCCCTAATAATTCACTGGTTATGTCCACTGTGGGAAAGAACAAGCTTGGTATAGCTGGAAGTGTAAATGCGCTTATCAGAAATCTGGGATTAGTCTTAGGTACTTCTGTTGCTACTTTGCTGTTGTATAACAGAATGAGTTACAAAATTGGTTATAGAGTAATAGACTATGTTAAGGGCAGGGATGATATATTTATCTATGGAATGAGATGGGTATATATGTCTGCTGGAATTCTATGTTTAGTAGGAGTTGCAATTACAGCGTTAAGGTTTTATGGTAACAAAAAAGATAAAATTAAACTTAAAACTAAAAAATCAAAGACCCTGGAAGATAATGCTATGTGACATATTATTTAAAGTAGAAGAATATAATAAAGGATGAAAGTGTGTATATGAAAGGAATCTGGAATGATTTACTTTAGGTATCCTCATAAGTATAAATATCCCTTTGTAGTTAAATGTCCTTATTATCGTAATAGTACTTATAAAGAAGAATTCAGAGAGCCTGTGAAATTGCAAGAACAAAAGCTTGCCCCTGCTAATTTTAGTATACAGTATCCATTTATAGATCCTTTAACGTATAAAGGAAGTGGTGTGGATAAGGTTAATAATGAAATTGTAAATCAGGTAAGTGAACTTTTTAAAAAGCAGGTGCTCCAAATTGGAGTTGTAGACTTTAGTGAAGTGCTTGGAAATTATGAAATAATGTTAAATAAGAATGGGATTTTAAGCATATTGTTTAGCATGTATATTTATGTAAATAGGGCAGCTCACGGTTTTACTTTGTATTCTTCCATGACGGCCAATGTAGCAACTGGTGAAATTTATAGTTTTAGTGATCTTTTCAATAGCAAGGTATATTATAAAGGATTTTTAGATCCTATAATAAAGCAGTATATTAAAGAAAATAATATCGATTTAATTAATGAGTATAATGGAATTACTGAGAATCAGAAATTTTATTTGACGCCTGATAGTTTGGTGGTTTATTATCAAATTTATGAGTATACACCTTATTATTACGGGTTATTCAAAATACAAATTCCATATAACAAAATAGCTAATATTATAAATCCTGCTGGACCAATAGCCAAATTAATGCGGTGAAAGTACAATGTACATGAATTTAGGGCCGTGTAAATTCATGTACATTAAAATAATATTTTTACAAATTTAATGGGTATTGCCATGGGTATTTGAGCCAGTCTGTTGAGGAGTACTTCCATTTAATTCATTGCTGAAGTATGCAGAATAAATATCTCTGGCTATATTTGCAGAACCTGCTCCCTTGCCTCCATCAAATACAACAACACATACAGCTATTTGAGGATTATCTAGTGGTGCATATCCTACATATTCTGCATAGTCCGTTCTTCCAATTTGATCCTGGTTACCTAAACTTGCAGTACCTGTTTTTCCTGCAGTTTTTATAGGGAAATTTGCAAAAGCTTGTGCTGCAGTACCTTTTTCATTAACTGCCTCCATTCCTGCTTTAACTGCTTCTATATTTTCAGCTTTAACTCCTGTATTCTCAAGAACTTCCGGTTTAACCTGTTCAATAACATTTCCGTCAGAATCTAAAAATTTATCTACCAGATGAACTTTGTACCTGGTTCCTCCATTGGCGATGGTAGCAACATAATTTGCTACTTGAAGTGGGGTAAACTGATTTAATCCTTGTCCTATAGAAGCATTTTCTATATTTGCAGGTATATCTAATTGGGCATTGGCATCTGAAACAGTTATGGAATATATAGTATCAATTAAACCGTTCATTTCTTTATCACTAATATTTTTTTTATTATTAGGATCTTCTTGTGTCAATT
Organism: Candidatus Clostridium eludens; assembly: GCF_045310515.1. NCBI lineage: Bacteria > Bacillati > Bacillota > Clostridia > Eubacteriales > Clostridiaceae > Clostridium > Candidatus Clostridium eludens. The sequence goes on from NZ_JBJHZX010000033.1 coordinate 42,318, forward strand.
CAGAAAATAGCTCTTTATATTTTGCTTTATCAAAAGCTTTACTTCCACCTTTTATAGAATTTTGTATTAAATCCTTAATATGTTTTTTCAGTGTTTTAACTTTGCTAGAATCATTAAAATTATCATATAAGTCTATTTTAACAACACTATGCCCATTGTCATCTATTCCACGTTTAAGTACCGACATAGACTTCCAAAGATAAGTATTGGCAAAAGTAGTTTCATTATATACAGTATTATATACCTGACCGAAGTTTTCTGGAATCTCTATACCTGTAGCCGGTTTTACATCACTATTTGAAGGTATTCCTAATCCAAACTTCCATGCATATTTAGCAAGCATGTTATCTCCAAAAGCATTTCTAAGCATTTTTCCCACATTCATAAAATAAGGGTTACTAGATTTTTCTATGGCGCTTGTTAGGTTTACTATTCCATTTGGACCATCGGAATCAAATTTTGCTATTCTACCTCCTTGGTCAAACATTGCTTCATCATCAAAAGTATATCCTGGTGTTATAACTCCACTTTCCAGTCCTGCAATGGCAGTCATAGGTTTAAAAGTAGATCCTGGTGGTATTAGAGACTGGGTTGCATAATTATAAAATGGTTTTGCGCATATGTCATAAGCATCCTGTCTTATGGTAGTATTATTTTGTATACTTTTATCAATGGGAAAAAGTATGTTTAATACGTCATCTTCAGTTCTTCCTGGAAAGTTGCCGGTAATGTTTCTTTTCCTAACATACGCTCTTCCCCATTCCTCTAAATCAGGATTAAAATATTGATTGTACAAATCCGATGAAAGCTTGCCCGGTTGTGCAAAATCATTGGGATTGTATCCAGGTCTGCTGGCTAAAGCTATTATACCTCCTGTATGTACATCAATTACAACTGCTGCACCTCTAGTTGCATTTGTGGTATCAGATCCTGATTGTCCGTAAGGATTCTGCCTCAGTTCTGTCATTCTCTCATCCAGAGATTTTTCTGCTGCTGCCTGAACATCTTTGTCTATTGTGAGCTGAAGAGTTTGTCCCGGATATGAATCCCTGTTCCCTAATTCTTCAAGTATTCTGCCGTTTTTATCCAGTCTTGCTACTTTTCCTCCCTTTGTGCCTCTTAATCTATCTTCAAATGCTGCTTCAATACCTGCCTGGCCCACATAATCAGTATTTATATCATAGCCATCGTCTTCATATTTTTCATAATTAGAAGCTATTTTTGATATGTAACCCAGGAAAGCAGAGCCTAGTTCTCCATTAGGATAATATCTTTCAGGTTGGGTATCTACATTTATTCCGGGAAGTTGATTTAAAATTTGCAAAAATTTAAAGGCAGTATTCCTGTTAGCTATGTTGGCAATTGTCACTGGCTTATACCCTGAAAAACTTTGCATGTTTAAAGTATTTTTAATAATCATAAACTTTCTCTGCTCTTCCAGTGAATATCCACTAGGAATTTTATATTTCTTGAGAAGTGTTTTAAAAGTAGTTTCTGCAGACATCTCTAAAAGTTTTTTATTAACTTGACTTTTTAAAGAAGCTTCGGAAATGTCTTTATTTTTTTTCTTAATTTCTTTCTCTATTGGGTCATTTAAATGGCTATCTCTTTTGAATCTGATTTCAAGGGCTTTTCGGGTGTTTTCGTCATCGCTCATAAATTCAAATCTAAAAGGATTTATTTTAAGTTCAAAATCATCCTGTTGGATTTCTCCATTTTCATCCAGTAGTTTAAATACTTTATCCATAGTAGAAAAAAATGTCTTGTTACTTTCATCTGTCTGGTTATATACTAATACATAATTTAGGGTACTTGTAGCTAATTTATTTCCCTTACTGTCTAAAATATCTCCTCTAGGAGCCAAGGTAGGAACTTCTTTTATAGATCTATTGTTTGACTGCTCCTTATATTCTTTACTATTTACTACCTGAAGAAAAAAAAGTTTTATAACCATAGCTGAAAAAAGGATTAGCATAATTACTGTAATAGCAGTATACCTTGTAATATTAGAATATTTCTTTTTTTTCATAAAATATCATCTCCGATTATAAATTATATCCATTATTAATATGATTTACGTAATATTTGAATCAATGTAAAGTAACTCATATGAAAATTATACCATTATATGTGATAAACTTGTGCATTTTAATAAAATATAACAGTAAAGTTGAAAATATTACAAAATATATATGCAGCATACAATGGATTGATCCATAATATTGAAAAAGATTTTTTGCTTACAAAAATGTAAGATTTATATTTAAGTTGTAAGTGTACAGTCATTGTTATAATGCAGTGGAAAAAATATAATGAACTAAAAAAGGTAATAAGTATGATTACCTACCACAAATTATAAGTAAAGGGGTAAAAATATGGGTGAGATATTGAAAGTTGAAAATTTATCAAAAATTTATGGTGAAGGAGAGAATAAGGTAGAGGCATTAAAAAATGTATCTTTTAGTGTAAATAGAGGAGAATTTATAGCAATAATGGGGGCTTCTGGTTCTGGAAAAAGTACGCTTCTCCACATGATGGGAGGACTTGACAGGCCTACATCTGGAAAAGTGTATGTTGATAATGAGGATATATATAAGTTAAACGAACAAAGATTAGCTATATTCAGAAGGCGAAATATAGGATTTGTATTTCAATTCTTCAATCTCATACCGGTGTTGGATGTAGAAGAAAATATATCCCTTCCTTCACTTTTAGATAAAGAAAAAGTAGATAAAAATTATTTGAATGAAGTAATAGATATGCTGGGATTAAAAGATAGAATAAAGCACCTTCCTTCTGAACTTTCGGGAGGTCAGCAGCAGAGAGTATCCATTGGCAGAGCTCTCATAAATAAACCGGCCCTGATCCTGGCAGATGAACCTACTGGAAATTTGGACAGCAAAAATGGTAAAGAAGTTATAGAACTTTTAAAACTGTCATCTAAAAAGTATAATCAAACTTTAATTATCATAACTCATGATATGAATGTGGCTGGTGAGGCTGAAAGGATAATTACCATAGGTGACGGGGAAATAAGGTGGGATGAGTAAATGTAAACAGGGGGATAAATATATGAAAAGCTATAAAGAAATAACAGATAAATATTTAAAACACAATAAAAAGAGAACAATGCTTACTATTTTGGGGATAATACTATCCGTGGCTCTAATAACTTCCGTAGGACTTTTTATAAAGAGTCTACAAAATTCATTTATTGAAAGTACCATAAAATCGGAAGGCGGGTTCCATGTTAAAATTTCAAATATAAGTAATAAAGATTATAATGAGTTAAAAAACAATACTAAAATTCACAGCATAGGTATTCAGGAAAACTGGCTGGAATGTGATGTAAATGGCGGCAAGAAGATAGAAATTGATAAGTTTGATAAAAATTCTCTGGAACTTTTACCAGACTATTATAAAGCTATTAAAGGAAGGCTTCCACAGAAAGAGGGAGAAATAGCACTTGAAAATTGGATATTTAAATACATGGACAGTTCTCCTAAAATAGGTGATACTATAAAATTAAAAACAGTTTATGGACAGATAAAAAATTTTAAGATTACAGGAGTTATTTCTAATCAAATTCAAACTCAGTACAGCAGCGTTGCTTTAGGCATGACCTATTCAAATGAATTTAATATAGAAAAATCAACAATATATATTACTATATATAAAAGTGGAGGGATACGTAATACTGTAGACGAGCTAAGTAACAAATTTAAGGGAAAATACATAAGTAATAAACATCTGTTAGATTATTCAGGTGAAGGCAGTAATGATTTGAATAAAAGCCTTTATTCTACGGCAGCAATAGTAATAATTATAATTATAATGGCTACTATAGCAGTCATATATAATTCATTCCAAATAAGTGTAATGGAGAGAATGAAGCAGTTTGGACTTTTAAGGGCTGTGGGAGCCACACCCCCGCAGATAAGAAAAATAGTTTTAAGAGAAGCTTCTATAATAAGTGCAGTAGGAATTCCACTTGGACTTCTGGGGGGAATATTTGCAATGTTTGTGGTAAGTAAAGTATTTAGTATAATGTCAAATACATTATTTGGAAATTTAAAAATAGTAATTCCATACTATGTACTTATTATAAGTGCTCTAGTGGGATTAGCAGCTGTATATATATCTGCATTTATTCCTGCAAGCTCTGCAGGGAAAGTGACACCTTTAGCTGCTATAAGCAGTAGGGCTTATATATCAAAGGAAAAGATAAATAGAAACAGGGGAAGAGTACTCAAGAAGTTCTTAAATGTGGAAAGTATTATGGCATTTAAAAATATAAAGAGGAATAGGAAAAAGTTCCGGGTTACTGTTTTTTCCATGGTAATAAGTATAGCATTATTTATATTCTTTTCCTCCTTTGTTATTATGACACAAAATTTTACAGGAAATCAATCAGAAAGTGACAAAATACATTTTCAGGTTATTGGTATAATTGATAAAAGTGGTGATAGCTCTCTTAAAACTGATATTATAGATAAAATAAAGAAAAATAATTTTGTCAATAAAGTATATGTATCTTATGGAACCTATTCATCAAATATCTTCATTCATAATGACAAAAGAAACAGCTATATAGTTAAAAATGCACCTGAGATGTATAAAAAAGTAAGTTTTCGAAATCAGGTTATGAATTCTATGGATACAATTATTGATATATATGATGGGGATAAAATATCAAGCATTAAAAGCTATGTGAAAAATGGTAAAATAGATACTGATTATATGAAACAAGAAAATGGAGTTATTATAGTTAAAAACAATGTAATAACTTTAAATAAAAAATATTATAATGGTGCCATTAACAATTTAAAAGTTGGGGATAGTTTTTATATAAATAAAAATATGATCTATAAGGGTATGGCTGATGAAGATTATATAGAAGAGAGTAATGACTCCAATTTAACAAATTACAATATGGTTAAAATTAAAGTGGCGGCTGTAGTGGAAAATGCACCTTATTATTTTTATAATGGTGATAATAGGGCTTTCCATATAATAATGACAAAAGATGTTATGAAGAATATAACAGGAAAAGATATAGATAAGCTCCCAATTAAAATAGCGGATATAAGATTAAAGAATGAGAAAGATGAGGATAAATTTAATGAATTTCTGCAACCCTTATGTGATAGTAATGGGGTAAAATTAATGGATATAGTTAAAATGAATCAGTCAAGCAGGGCAAGCTCTCTTCAGCTTTTAGTTCTTATGTATGGGTTTATAGCTGTAATATCTTTAATAGGGGCAGTTAATATAATAAATACTATAACTACAAATTTGATTTTGAGAAGAAAAGAAATAGCATCTTTAAGTGCACTTGGCATGACTTATAAAAATATAAGGCTTATGATTTTAACAGAAGGAATTTTATATGGAGTGTATGGTGCTTTTTACGGAGGAATTGTTGGAAGCTTACTATCTTATGGATTGTCTTCTTCCATGAGAAAAATTATGGATTTTAAATGGGCCATTCCATGGAATCTCATATTTACCAGTGCAGCAGCTGCAATATTTATTGGAATCATATCCGTAATCAGACCTTTATCCAGAATTAAAAAAGAAAATATAATAGATGTCATAAGAGAAGAAGATTAGTTATAATATATATAAATTAATCATGGAGAAGATAGTATATGATTTCTGATTTTTTACTTGTTGGCGGAATTGTTTGTGCGGCCATAGCTATTATGGTTATAAAAGATAAAAAATCAAATAAATAGCGCCTGTAAGTGAAAATGTGTTGATAGTTTTGAATGTAAAATCAAATCTGTCAACACATATTTTAAAACATAATTTTTAGTGGAGGTGAAGACTAATTTGAGTAAAATATTGCTTCTGGAGGATGATAAAGCTCTGGCTCTTGGCATTGAATTTACACTTTTAGACGAAGAATATGATGTTGTGAAATGTTCATATGTCAAGGAAGCAGTAGAGGTTTTTAATAGTGAAATTTTTGATATTTTAATATTAGACATAATGCTTCCAGATGGAAATGGATATGATGTGTGTAAATATGTACGTAAAAAAAGTCAGATCCCCATTATATTTCTGACTGCCTGTGATGAAGAAGTAAATGTGGTTTTGGGACTGGATATAGGAGCGGATGATTATATAACAAAACCATTTAGGGTAAAAGAGTTTGTATCTAGAATTAAAGCTATTTTAAGGAGAACAGAAATTAAAAATTATAATTCCAAAATATTGAAATGCAAGGATATAGTTTTAAATACAGAAACATTGGAAGTTTATAAAAAAGGACGTGATATAGCACTTTCCATGCAGGAATATAAATTGCTTTTACTTTTTATGACTAATGCCAGAAAAGTTATGAATAGAGAACAGATATTGGATGAGCTTACTGAAGGAAGCGGAGATTACTTTGACACCAATACTCTTTCAGTGTATATAAAAAGAATAAGAGAAAAGATAGAAGAGGATTCCTCAAATCCTGAGTATATAAAAACTAAAAGAGGTTTCGGGTATGAATGGGATATAAAAGTTGAAAGGGAGTGAATAATATGACTTCGTATTATGAAAATCCAGAACTTAAGAGGAGTTCATGTATTATATTGATTTTGGCCATACTGTTTATGGTAATAAACTTTTTTATTCTCAATAGGGGTTATGAAAGGGTAAAAAAAGATTATATAAATAGCAATGCTGCTTTATTAGGAAAAATAGTAAGGATTCATCCTGAACTAAAAGATGAAGTAGTACCTATAATAACAAAAGGCAGCAGCCAGAAAGATGTTGAATTTGGAAGAGGAATACTTAGTAGTTATGATTATAAGGATAATTTGAACATAGATTTGTTGCCTGAATTGAAAGAGGACTATAGTAATTTAAATAAATATATAATTTTTTTTATGGGTTGTTTTTAGTACCATAAAAGTGTAATTGTTAAACACATCATTAGTGATTTAACATTTGCACTTATTTTTTTATAATA
>NZ_JBJHZX010000034.1:0-48288 GCF_045310515.1 Candidatus Clostridium eludens
TTCTCGCAATAACAATTCTAATTTCTGAATTTAATCAGCTAATTAGGCTAATCTTTTCAATTAGCAACAAGTCGCACATCTATTGCAGTAAATCCCATACCTAGCACCTACTTTTTGGTTTTCCGTATATTTGCATTAAATTTGTTTCCCCTTTAAACTCTCGATCCACGAATCTACTTGACTACGTATAAGTAGTATTTTTCGCCCATTAAACAAAACTGGTGCATCAAACCGATGACAGAGGTTGTATGCTTTATTTCTACCAAGTGAATATTCCTGACAAAACTCTGATATAGTCATAATTTTCTTAACATTAGGTTTGCTATTTAATATTTTATAATTCTCCACAAGATCACCCCTTTTTATTTGCTTTTATAATTTATTATTTTTTACAATCACCATTATACAGCCATTTGAGGAATATTTTTTTCAAAGTTTTTTCAAAATAATTCATAAATTTTTTGTCTGAAACTTGTTGAAAATTTAAATATACTCATAAATAACTTATCTTTGTGACTGTTGAAATCATACTTACCAACTTTTATACGTGATACTTGGTTGTCTTCGAACTGAAAATGATTTATAATAACATTACCATCATAGGGTATATCAAATATAATAGAATCCTTAACATCTATATCCTGTAATTTTAGATTATGCTTTTTGTTCAACTTTATAAAACATATACTTAATTAACATCTTTATTAGCATAAAACTCTTTGTTTTATGTAAGAATTATATAGCTTGTATCTTCAACTGTTGAATTTGAGTATTAGCTCTGTGTTTCCTGTAGGTTTTTAATTCTTTGTACCATCTAAACAATCTTAGATTTTTTCTGCTTGCTGGATTTATGTTTTTTCCGGTAATTCTTGCTTTAAAAATTTTAGCTATTATATCAATATCTTTTTCTAAAAAATAGAATTCCATATCATCAGCTGTACTGCAATCTTTTATAATTGAAATACCCTTGCTCATTAAACTCTTTATTATTTTATTTGATTGATTTTTACCTTCTCTGTAGTAGACTAAGGTATTGTTATTATAACGATAACTCCAAAATCTTTTGAATCACCTTTATATGCTAAAATTAGTTGCTGTACTGCATGATGTGTTTGTTTTCTGTATTTAACAATTGTTTCAGATGTAGTAAAGGTTTTTTATATACACTGTTTAATTCTAAAAATACTAACTTTTTTATAATACATAATCCCATTTCGTCTTTATACTAATTAAAGAATAGCTCTTCCACTGGTGTGTCAAGTTCTTTACTTATTGCCTTCATTACTGCAATACTTAGATTTTTAGCTTTTCCTCTTTCTAAGGCTGATAGAGAATATCTTGAAATTCCAACCTTTTCGGCTAGCTCATATTGCTTAATTCCTTTTTTTATCCTTACTATTTTCACATTTAATGACATTTTATTCACCTCTTATCATCACATTTGTGAATGTAATTGTATGATACCACACATTTGTGATTTATACAATATTTTTTATGAATAAATTCACTTTTGTGATGATTCTATGTTTTTTCTATGGTAATATAAGAATAAAGGAGGTTTATTATGAATTCGAAAAATACTAAATCAATAGGTGAACAAATTAAAATGCTTCGTAAATCCGCAGGATTTACACAAGAACAACTCGCTGCAAAAACAAATATTTCACTAAGTGCAATTGGTAAATATGAAGTTGGTGAAAGAATCCCTAAATATGAAACATTAGGGAAATTAGCTACAGCTCTTGGTGTAACTATTAACGAATTAGTTGAATCCCAACAAACAACATCTGAACTAAACTGCATGGATAAGGCATATAAGGCTTTGGCAAACAATTTAGATTTTAACTATGAACTGTATAGAGAAAAAATAGGTGTATCTTTAGACAAAATGTCTAATGTACTTAATATTCCTAAAGAATCCCTTGAAAATGTTGAAAAGAAAAAAAGCTCTGATGAAAAATTAATTGTTGAATATAGAATATATTTACTAGAGATTTATGATTTAAAAGAATTCATGAATCGTGAAATTAACGAATTGATCTTTAGTGATTATTCAAATATCGACATATTGAAGCTAACAAACCTTACAATTTTTCAAAGAATGGATCTTATAAAAAATATAGCTTCTACCATAAGGGATTTCTTGTAGAAACATTCTAAATTCGCAAACACTTGAGAATTTCATTATACAAGAAAGTATTTTGAACCGTCATCTTTTCGGTCTTGCTTAAGCTTTTTCTTTTAAATAGATTACAAATGGTGGGTAACGAAATGTGAGGTACCTCATCCACAAAACTAATAAATAATCAGATAATTAATAGTAACCAAATTATTAATGCCAATGATTTACTTGAAATAAAAAACTAAGCTTAAATTTAAAATCCGTTCTAAATATAATTAAGAGTAGTTACTATAGATTATTCAAAGTAACTACACTAATAAAACCAAATGAGCGGTTATTATAAATTATTTCAGAAGGAAGGTAAAATTCAATGGATAACACAGCTAAAAACAAAATCTATACTTATGCTGACTACATAAATTACCCTGAAGGTGCAAGAATAGAGCTTATAGATGGTACAATATACGATATGTCCCCAGCACCATCAAGAATACATCAGAAGCTAATTGTCGAACTGTCAACTATATTTAATAACCATATAAAATCTAATAGTGGACCATGTGAAGTATATGTATCACCATTTGATGTGTTTCTAACGGAGGATAAAAGTCTTGATAACTGTAAGAATATTGTCCAGCCTGATATATCAGTAATCTGTGATAAAAATAAATTAAATGATAAGGGTTGTATTGGTGCTCCTGATTTAATATTAGAGATAGTATCACCCTTTAACCCATCTAATGACTATGTAAGGAAATTAGGGCTGTATGAACACTTTGGAGTAAGAGAATATTGGATTGTAAATCCAATGGAGAAAACAATTGTTGTTTATAGGCTTGATGATACCATGCATTATTCCGCTCCTAAATTTTACGCATTTACAGATACAATAAAAGTTGGGATATATTACAATTTAGAAATTAATTTTAATAAATTTGATGTGTAGGTACTTTGCAATATTATATAGTAACCACTAATTTAAGCTTCTAGTGTACGAATTTCGCACATTACAATCTAAAATAAAAAGAAAGGTGATATTATGGCAACAAAAACCAATGTAATTAAAAATGGTAAAAAGTATTATAGAGTATATCTTGACCTCGGAAGAGATTCAAACGGGAAAAGAATACGAAAAGAATTCTATGGCAAATCTAAAAAAGATGCTGAGGATAAATTAGAAAAATATAAGAATGGTTTGAATAGTGGTTTAACCGCTGACCACGACAAACTCACATTGGGTAATGTATGTAAGCTATGGTTATTTGAAAAAGTTAAAAATACAGTTAAACCTTCTACATTTGAAAGATACGAGGGTGTTTTTAGATTATATGTAAAATCCTCACCGCTATATCCTATAAAATTAAAAGACCTTAAAGGACTTGATATACAGCGTTATTATAATACTCTTATGGATAGCGGTAAAAGTACAAATATAATTAAAAACTTAGATAAGTTGCTCAAATCATTCTTGAATTACTGTGTTGATGAGGGATATATAGTAAGAAATTATTGTATGGGAAAATCAATAACTATTCCTGAAAAAAATTCAGTAAATGAAAATAAAAAAGATGATGTAACAGTATTTACAATAGACCAACAAAACCAATTTATAAATGCAGTAGAAAATCATAGATTAAGAGCTCTATTTCTTTTAGGCTTAGGCATGGACTTCGTGAAGGGGAGATAATAGGCTTAAAATGGAGTGATATAAGCTATAACGAATGCACTGTATCAGTTAAAAGAGCTATAAAAGGTGTCACCCTTATTGAAGGTAATAAAAGAAAATATCAACTTATAGAGCAAACCCCTAAAACTAAAAACAGCATAAGAACTATTCCTTTTCCTGAAAATCTAGTACCTATATTAAAAAAACATGAATTTCAACAAAAAAAGGAACAAATTAAAGCTGGTTCACTGTATACAAAAAACAATTATGTATTTTGTACTGAACTAGGTTTACCTATAGACCCACGCAATCTAAGAAGGACCTACGAAAGAGTATTAAAAAATAACAATATATCATACAAAAAATTTCATAGCTTAAGACATACTTTTGCTACACGTCTATTTGAAAACAATGTACGTTTAAAAACAGTTCAAATTTTATTAGGCCATAGTAATATAAATATTACTGGAGATATTTACACTCATGTTATGCCGCCTGAAAAAATCAAAGCAATTGACAAAATAAATTCCATATTTAATGTTTAATAATGTTTCATCTGAAATTTTGGAGGGAAAAGTTAGTTTAAGGGCAAAATAATAACCGCTGAAACTTAGTGTTTTCAACGGTTTCTGGTGCACCAGAGAGGATTCGAACCCCCGGCACGCTGGAACGACGATAGTATATTTCATACTTTTTGTATATTCTCTTAATCCCTTATATATCAACATTTATTTCGCATTTAATGTATTTTGATATTATCTAAAATATATGTTTTTTATCTCCGGTTGTGTTACGGTTGTGTTACACATATAATATATCATGGCTATAATAAAAAATAAAATATGTTCTTTGTAAAAATATCTGTACTGAACTCCTCAAACCGCTGATATAAAGAGAAAGTACAGATATTTTATCCGTACTTTTCATCTGTACCATCTGTACCCTGTTTTTATAATCTTTAAATAAGTCATGCCTTGTAAATAAAAAACGGAAATTATGCTCCACTCCTTATTATATTTTTATCCTTACATATACATTTTTTACCCTTATATTTATTATAAATCAATTAGATTAATCATTTTCAGATAAAAGCTTATATAAACTAATGAATTACCTTAAAAATTCTATTTCAACATTATCAGATTGGATTTCAATAACTTTTACATCTATTCCATATAATGCTAGTTTTAGCTTGTTTCCGTTTTTCGTGTGTATTATTTCTGCTTCAAGTATTTCATTATCTTCAAAAGTCTTATAATCAGTATCAAATTCATATTTTCTAACTCTATCAAATATTAATTTACATGAAAGCATTTCTGGCTCATTTTCTTTATATGATTTTTGTCTCCAATTACATAACTCAATACCTATAATCAATCTTTTTTTATCGGCATCAAATTGTATGTCTTCAACAAGACTATCATGTAAATCATAGTCTTCTAACAATTTATGTAATTTCATTCTTATTCCTCCCTCGGTAATATATGTGATCTATCTGAACCCCTAGGTGCCGGTTCTCCATTAATGTCAAGGTAACGATCAATTTTTCCTGTACTATTGGGATTTTCTACATGATAATGGTCTTTACCTTGAAAGCCACTTGCTCCAGGTTTCGCAGGATCAAATCTAACCCTTAATCCTGTATTAGGATCCAAATACTCTCTACTATTTGTATTAGTTTTCATTCCTTCTGGAGTTACATCTTCCCAACCTTTTCCCAATAAATCCTCACCTTTTGGCGGCAAATTTTTTATAGCATCTTCAATAGCTTGTTCATTTGCTGTTTTAGTTTGTTCTACATCTTCTTCTTCAATTTCTTGTTCAGTCTCTGGTTCTATTGTTTGATCATCTTGTACACTTAAAGTTATTGTACTATCTTGTGTTTTAACCTTCCATCCATCCTCAATTTGTGAAACTGTTCCTCCTAATTTACTTACGATAGTATTTACTGCATCTTGTACTGTTTGAGTTACTGTATTAGTTCCATCACCAGTAGTACCAGTAGAAGTAGAATCAAGAGAAACAGGAGAACTTAAAATATTACTTCCAGAAGAAACATTACCAGCACTATCTAAAGTACCTATATTTCCAGAACTATCTATAGCCTTACCAACAAAATCACTAGTAGAACTAACAACAGAAGGATTTAAGGATATAGATTGGTCCGGTAAGGAATTGAAATTATTGCCAGAGCCAGGGGGGACAGTAACAGCAATATCACTAGCAGGAGTAAAAGTCCAATATCCTGTATAAGAAATAGTACCAGAAGTATCCGTACAATTAATAAAAGCAACATCTAAAGAAGAAACAAAACCACAGCTAACAGAAAGAGAAGAAGGAAAAGCAGTATACCAAAGATTATTAAGAGTAACATAATAATGTCCAGAAACATCTTTAGACTGAGCAAGAATAGAACCAGTAGACTTACCAAAAGAAGTAAACGTAAATGTAGCAGTACCAGTAAGACCATCAGCATAATAATAATTATAACCAGAAGATGCAGAAGCAGATTCTTGTAGAGAACCTACACCAGAAGAAGAAATAGAATCTAAAAAACTTTTAGTAGCACTTTTCAAACCATCCGTAATAGTTAAAACACCACCTTGAACCAACTGAGAAACTGGAACACCGCCGTTCTGAAGATAATTGTAATAACGATTAGACACATACTCATAGGCAGCAACAGAGCCAAAAGTAACTCCAGCAGCAATAAGAGCAACACCTAAAACAGGAGGACAAGCACCCATCTCGACAGCAGTAGCAACCACAAGGCTAGAAGCGTCAGCACGAACGGTACAAACAGGAACTAAAGAATGAAAAACTAAAAATATAGAAATTAATATTGCAAAAAATCTCTTAGACATAAAAGACACCTATCACTTTTCATTATTAGTAAAAGTTAACTTTTCCAATAACTATTTTAAATAAATTGATTAATATTTTCAACATAAATCATACTACATATATCCTCAAGAATACATAAATAAGTAAAATTATTTTTCAAAAGATATATTATATTTAAAATATAGATTTAAAAGCTCTAAGATGAGCATTTAAGGTAGTTTAGACATTCATTACCTAAGTTCAATAAATACATCTTAAAATACTTTTTTGTTTATAGGGGTAGCCTCATCTGTACTTTTATAACATACGTTTGTATTATAACTAAAGTATACTGGCCCGTTAAGACCACTAATATACTAATTGTGTAAAATAAAACTTAAAACAAATTTACTATTCTAAGCTTTATTTATATATTCAAATCATCTTTTATAATCTTTTCTACAAAAAACAATATTCACCAACTCTTTTATAATATTAGATTTTATTTGCATAATATAACCTACACTTAAATCCATTTCCATAGCTATATCTTTATAACTAATCCTGTTAAAGTATTTCATCTGAATTATTTTAAGCTCTCTATCTGTTAATCCTGAAAGTATATTGTTTACCTTTTTGACTTCAAACTGTTTCTGCTTCTTTATCTGGTTAAGCCTTTCTATTTCTTTTAAATCGGGGCTATCACTAGAATTTACATCTTCTATATCAAGGTCTATATTTTAAATATTTAATAAAAATCCATTGCTTTTATCAGTAATATCCTGTCTGTTGTTTTAGTACTCTTTAAAATATTCAGATTCTATACCCGCTCTTAAAATTCCTCTCATAACTTCCACTACAGTTTTATCCTCTTCTACAGCTTTTCTTTTCATGGCTTTAACTAAATCTTTAGGTAGGGCGTATGTATGCTTTTCCAATTCTTCCTTAGCTCTTGGCCTGCCTATTTGTTTACCTGACATAATATCAGCCTCCTTCTAAATATTATATCATACTTTAATAAATACTAAATATAAATATATATTAAACTTTAAGCAATATAACTTCGTTAAATGACAGTTTAGCGAACTTATGATTAAATATAATTCGTTGACCACTCATTTCACTAGATTTATAGCACAAACCTCCGTCAAATTTATCTTAGATAATAAAATTAAAAATAAAATAACCAAGTGCTAAGAACCACAGAAAACTTCTAGTAATGTGAAAATACAAAAATCATGTTACAATTTCTATATTAGTAAATATAAACCTTTATTATACATTCGTGGGGTGATGATAGATGAGGTATGATGTAAAAATACATAAGGATAAGCCGTTCATTAAAACAATAGAGGTTGGAGAAGGTATTAAGAGATCGATAAGCTGTAAAAGTTCTGTGAAGATTAAGTTTTACAATGATGATGGAAGTGTTAGTATTGTAAAAAGGTATGGTTATATTACAGCAGACAAAGTAACTGAAGACATAAGAACTGAAAAAGATATAATACTAGATGGGTGTTATGTGAAGGATTTAGTATTGAGTGGCCTTAATATAACGACTTTATTCTCAAGTCAGTACACTTTTTTCGATGGTACGATAGATTTTAGTGAAGCAGCATTCAACAAAGAAGCAAACTTTGCTTATGCGACATTCAGTGAAGAAGTAGACTTTAACCGAGCAAGCTTTAACGAAGATGAGTACTTTAGTTGCGTAACGTTCAGTAAAAAAGCAGATTTTAGTCAGGTGAATTTTAGTGCAAATGCATACTTTGCTTTCGCAAAATTCAACGGAGAAGCATGCTTTTATCAAGCAAAATTTGGTGAAGAAACAAGCTTTTTTGGCTCAATATTTAGTGAACAAGTGAGTTTTGGTGCAACAAAATTCAGTGAAGAGATGAACTTTGCCAAAGTAACATTCAGTAAAGAAACAAACTTTATGTCCACAACATTCAGAGGAAAAGCAGACTTTAGTTCAGCAATATTTAATGGAAAAATAGACCTTATTTTCGCAGTATTTAGTAAACAAGCGAACTTTGTGTTCACAACATTCAGCGAAAGAGCAGACTTTGGCGGGGCAACATTTAGTGAAGAAATATATTTCAACGATTCATCAATTAAAGAACAAATAATTTTTGATAGCGTTGTTTTTAGCACACGTGTTGATATGAAATTTAATCAATGCCATTCATTAGTAATGAAAAATTGTAGTATAGAAAAAACATTAGATTTAGGAAGTGCTAGATTCAATTCGCTTTGTTTTGAGAATACGAAAAACCTTGGGCAAATTTTTATTGATTGGGAAAGGAATAATATAAAAGAGGCAATATGTAAGTATGCGAAAGAACATAAACTATATCATCATACAGTTGCAAAACAATTTCTTATGTTTAAAGAAAACTTTAATAGATTAGGCCAATATGATGATGAAGATTCAGCTTATGTTGAATACAAGAGGGGTAGAGCTAAATCGGAATTCTTTAACGAAAATGGCCTGAACAAGGGTTTCAAAAGGATAATACACAAACACATTGTTTATCCTTTTAAATGGTTTGTTTTTGATTATATCGGATCATATGCTACAGCTCCACTGCGAATATTTAAAGCTTTGTGCTTAAATATCATTTGTTTTGCCGTTATATATCTCTTATTAGGGGTCCACATAGAAAAATTAGAAAAGGGGATATTAGGAAATGGAATATTAGCACGATTTTTAGAAGTGCTTTATTTTAGTGCAATTACATCCTTTACAGTAGGATATGGAGACATTTCTCCAGAAAGATTCTTAGTTGCAGGACTGGCGTGTGTGGAATCATTTATAGGGGTATTTTTAATGTCCTATTTTACAGTTGCTTTTGCCAGGAAGATTTTAAGATGACATTATATAACTTTTTTCTATGACTTTAGAGAGTGTACATAAGCGAACCATAGAGCTAGCAAACTTAACCCTATGGTTTTAAGCATTTTATGGACTCAAAATCAAATATATCTGTCATCTTTAAGAAGTACACAAACTTTGGATAGGGAATGTACCTAATAAAGTCCTGATAATTTCATTACTTCATCATATACTTTCTTAGCGTTTATATTACCTTTATTAATCTCTTCTTCAAATATCTTTTTAATAGTGCTATATTCCGATGATCCACATCTTTTTAGAATTCTAACCAAATTTTCTATTCCATATCTGTACCTACGTATCGCCTTATTTACTTTATCTTTATAATAATAATCATTTTTTGTATAGTTATAATAGTTTTTTTTAGGAGCCGGTTTGTTACTACTGTAGACATAAGATTTTCTACTATAACCTATATCACTCCAAGCGTCCGTCCTCTCATAAATATCTTCATCTTCTTTAACTAATTGTTTCAATCGTTCTTGCTCTTCTTTATACCTTCTTTTTTGTTCCTCATTTCTCTTTCTCTCTCTTTTTTCTAACTCTTTTCTAAGTCTCTCTTTCTCCTTTTCATGCAAACAGGTTTGTACAAATTTATTTCTAACTGCCTTAAACTCTCTATCATACTCACACTCTACAGTTCCGTCTGGCAAAATCTTTATGTCATTTATATCGTATACCTTGTGAAATATCCTATCCATTACTACCTCACCAGTTACATCATCTACAACAGTCATTTTAGAAGCTATGAGAAGTTCTCTTCTATCAACATCCAATGCAAGTAACTTATTGTTATTGTCGTTAAGAAAAAGTCTATGCTGGAACACAAATTCATATTCTCTAAGAATGTTCTCAAACTCCTCTCTACTTCCTCTGGCAATCCATAAATCTCTTACATTGATACTTTTATAAAAACTTCTTTTTTCTTCCAAGTAAGCAAGACTATTGAGTTCCCTTTGAAATTCAATAACTAACTCCTGAGCATCACCAAAGTTAAAATATAAGTCAGCCCATTTTCCATTTGAAAACCTATATCTCATTTCTGCATAAACATCAGGATAAGCTTTTAACATTAAATTCATTAATAATTTTTTACCTTGTATATGTTCTTCTGATTCCATGGAATATGAACACCCTCCACCTAATATACTGCTTTTATGTGAAAAATGTGGAATTTTTACCTTTCCAAATTTAAATGTTATATCCCCGCCACAATCTTCACATTTTAATTGCCCTTGCTCACTCGCTCTTCTTAGCATTCTCTCATATTCAGCATCCATAACTCCATTTTCATCCATTATTTTAAAGGCGTATACTGCTTCTTCATTTAATCTGCATTTTTGCATATTTTCACCTCATTTGTTCCTAGTATTTCACACAGCCTTTTTATAATTTTGTAATTTTATTATAGGCTTAATGTATTTTCATTATTGGTTATTGAGAGCTTATTCTTAAATAAATTTTAATCTCATAAAATTATAATATTTTCCATCATTTTATAGAATTAATAACCTATTTTCGATTCTTAAATGGGCCCACTTTCGTCAAATATGCTAAGCTTTAGCTAACTCCTCAAACTTAACTTTAGTCCCGGAACTATGGCAAGTAGTTATAACATCAAATTGAATTTTAGTTCCCTCTGTTATATTAAGTCTTTTCTTTGCTATCAATTCAGAATTTACTCCTGTTGTATCATAAAACCCTGATGATAAAGTTCCTGCAATTCCTCTCCAATCACATTCTTTTTTACATACTAGGCACATATGCCTCCCAAATAAATCTATCATCAACATCATCTCCTTCATTTAGCACTTCTACAAAAGGAGGCAATATCCTCTAACTTTCATTCGCTATTATTCTGCTTATTTTTTAAAAATGCTTAGAATTAATATTTCACCGAAATAAACCCTAACTTAATTTTTGCGTTGCTCTAAGGTTTATTTTATGTCTAACAGTTAACATTTAAAAACTACTCAACAAAGCTAACATTTTTAATATCTGCCATATAGAAATTCATATAATGAGAAAAAGAAAAGATGTACACTTTTGTTCAATTGTATTTTGATATTTACCGCATGTCCAATATCCTTTAGGTATCCATAGGGTAGTCTTAAGAGTATTTTATACTAACTAGTTTTAAATATAGCCTTAAAAGTATTTATAAATGTCTTAAGTATCTTATAAAACAAATTATTTAAAACGTTAAATACAGCTTCTAATCAATTATGTAAAGCTATCGTTCATCTCATAAATAATAAGGTTGTTGTTAAATTTATTACCGTCTGGCAGTGGATAATATCCGCACTTTTAAAACATAATTAGTATAAGAAATAATAGCGGATTTTTATATTACTATGAAGGCTTGGCTCAAAAATTGACAATGGAATTAATTATTAGATGTAATGTATAGTATAATATAGATCGATATGGTATTGTTTTGAAGAATCATACAAAAATGATGTAAAATATATACGGTAATGCGAATTTAATGATTAATATGTTTTGAAATAATATGAAAATCACATTTTCATAAAAATATGATCTTGTAACCTGTAATGTAAAGTCCTAACTTGTATTTAATTATATTGTATATATAAAAAATAGCTGTAATTAGGATACATGAAAATGATTATTATATAGTTTAATGAAAGGAGTTATTTCAGATATGCCGTATGAAAAAGGTGGACGTGCTGATAAAAGTGGAAATGAATATGAAAGGAGATGGGTTATATATCAAATACTGAGAGTCATAGAAGAAGAATTGGTTAGTGTAGAATTGGAATCAATAGGCGAAGATGAAAAAGGAATTGATATATGGGTTACATCTCCTGATGGTAGTCGTGAGGGACAGCAATGTAAAGGTAGAAATGCTAGTAAAGAAGAATGGGATATTAGTTCATTAAAATCAAAAAAAATAATTAAAAATTGGAAAAAACAATTAGATAGATGTAGTAGTAATAAAGTGGCATTGGTGTCACCTTTATCGTGTCAGATGTTGGAGGATTTAATTAAGCGCGCCAAAAATACAAATAGTGTTCCAAAAGATTTTTTAAATTATCAAATTAAAAAATCTAGTAAAGAGTTTATCAATTTTTTTTATGGCTGCTGTAGCGAATTTAATTTAGATTCTGAAGTTGACATGGACTTATGTAAAATAATTAATTATCTGTCAAGAATATCTTATCATCAGGTGCCAGATTCTTTTCAAAAAGAGATTGTCTTAAATAAAATACAGTATTTATTTATTGAAGATAAAAATAATATATATAATTGTTTAGAAAACTTGGTGGCCGAAGGTGAATATTTAGGTAAAACTATTACTAATAGCTTTCTGCGTGGATATTTAAAGGAGAATAAAATTCTATTTAGAGCTCTTGCTTTAGATACAAAGGTAGCCTCACGAATTGAAGAATTAAATGATGAATATAAAAAAATATTTGTACCAATCAATGGAGAACTATTATTTAGAAATGAGTTTAAATTATGTACTGATAATATAAAAGATGGGAAATCAATTATCATTCACGGGAAAGCTGGGAGTGGTAAAAGTGGTTGTACTCAGGCAATTATATCATTTTGTGAAAGTGACCAAATTCCATATATAGCTATAACATTAGATAAGAGGATACCTAATGGAAGTGCTGAAAAATGGGGAAAAGATTTAGGATTGCCAGCTTCAATATCACATTCTTTACATAGTGTTGCTAAAAATGAGAATGCAGTAATAATACTTGATCAGTTGGACGCATTAAGATGGACACAAGCACATTCAAGAGATGCATTAATTATATGTTCGGAAATAATAAGGCAAGTGACAAATCTTAATTTGGAACGGAATAGAAAAATATCAGTGGTTTTAGTATGTAGAACATATGACCTTGAAAATGATAACAATATTAAGTCGCTTTTTAAAAAGACTAGTGAAGAAGAAAAATCTGTGGAATGGTTAAAGATATTAGTTAAAGAATTTGATGAAAATACTGTTAAAAATATTGTTGGAAAGGACTATGACAAACTATCAAAAAAGCTAAAATATGTATTAAGAATTCCAAGCAATCTTTATATCTGGCAACACTTAGATAGAAAAAAAGCTTATGATGAATTTTCCACAGCTAATGAGTTACTTTGTGAATGGTGGAGCCAATTATTAGATAGATGTGAGGATAATGAAATTGATGAGCAAAGTGTTTGGAATGCAAAAGAGAGTATTGTTGATAGACTTGATAAATGCGGAATGATGTATACTAATCGCAAATTATTGAATGTTACACCGAGGAGTTTGAAATATTTAGCATCTAATGGTTTTTTAACATTGATTGGTAACAATGTTTCCTTTGCTCATCAAAGTATTTTAGATTATTTTTTGGTAGATAAGATGCTTCACAAATATGATGATGGTGAAAATATTATAAATATTATTGGAACTAAAAAAAACCAAATACCTGGAAAGAGATATCAGATCCAGATGCTACTTCAAAATATTGAAGAGTATTATCCTAATGACTTTGTTAATGTTGGAAAGCAAATGTTGGAATGTTCCGATGTGAGATTTTATGTTAAGTATGTATTTTTAGAAGTGTTAGGACAATGCACATCAATAAATTCGAGTATAAAAGATTTTGTCATGGAATACTTAGAAAAAGAGGAATTTGCAAATCATATTATCGATAATGTAATTGTTGGACATGCAGTCTTCGTGGAATTTTTGCTTAAGAGTGGAATTTTAGATAAGTGGATGCAGGATGATACGAAAAAAAATGTTGCGATTAATTTAATGATAAGTTTACACCCACAATATAGTAATAATGATGTGAAATTCATTAAAAAATATGCATTTATATCTAAAGAAAATACCGAAAAATTGTTCAGATGTTTCAGTTTTAATATACAAGAAGATACTGATGAGATGTTTGAATTGAGAATGGAATTTTATGAACGTTATCCACAAATGGTAGGTTCTTATATTAACTTCAAAGAAATGTTTCGAAAGTGTGAATTAAGAACTACTAGGGTTTTTGAATTATTATTAAAGTATAAAATTAAAAGTAATAGTAGGAGTGTCTACAATTATGGAGAAAAATTAACAGATGAAAACAATGAAGTACTGAAAGAAAATGGTGAAATAGTCGTAGATAAATTGTTGCCTTATATACCACAGGAAAGAGAATATTATAATATTTATTTAGAATGGGATGGAAGATACGCTCATAATAGTGGGTTAGAAAGAGCATGTGTTGAAATAATAAAAAAAGCGAATGCTGCATTAATTAATAAAAATCCAGAAGCCTTTATAGAGAGGCATAAAAAATTTATGGGCAAGGGATATGTGGTATTTAGCGAAATAATATTAACTGCACTAGCACAACTGCCGAGTGAGTTTAGTGATATGGTTGTAAGCTATATTGCCGCTAATTTAAATGAAAATATTTTTGATAAAACAAGTAGTAGTAAAGATGAACTTGCTTTAGTTAAAGATGTACTAAGGAAACATACATTATGCTGCAGTAAATATGTATTTTTATTACTTGAAAATACAATTATTTGTTATATTGATCCTAGAGCAAAGGAATGGTATACAAGGCGAATAGAGTACAATAAAAATAATAAAAATGGAGATAGAGTGTATTGGAGTTTTTGGGGAGATATGCAAATGGCATTGCTGTCATGCTTACCTTTGGATAGAATGTCTGAACAAGCAAAAGGATTATTAAAGGTACTCAATCGGCGTTTTGAGAATGTACCAAATATATATACTCATTTTGATTGTCGCAGTGGACCGGTCAGTTCTTCTGTAGCAGGAAAAAGATTGGGAAATCGTCAGTGGTTACAAATATTGACTAATAATAAATTGAAGAAGAGAAATGTTTCACGTTGGAGTAAGATAAAAGGTAGATTTATTGAAAACTCTATTGAAGAGTTTTCTACAAGCTTTCGTGAGGCAGTTTCTTCTGAACCTGAAAGATTTATTAAACTGCTTCTGAATTGTGATAAATATATAAGTGAAATTTATATTGATTCATTATTTGTAGGAGTAGCATTTAGTAATCAGTTAAATGATGTTTCAACTGATCTATTAGAAAAAATGATTTTAAAGTATAGCTATAATTATGATTCATTTAGGGCTAGTTATATATGTGATATTATTGAGAAAAAAGAAGGGAATCATTGGTCTCAAAATATAATTGATATATTAAATGATATTGCTATTAATCATTGCAATCCCAATAGTGAAAAACTTGATGTAACATCTATTAAATATAAGGAAATGAAGTCTTTTGACATGCTCCAAAGTAATGCTTTTAATTGTGTAAGAGGTAATGCAGCTATGGCTATTGGAAATTTATTATGGAGTAATAAAGAACTATATGTTCAGTTTAAAGAGACCGTATTGAAATTATGTAATGATATAAATCCAGCGATTAGGTTAGCAAATTTGTATTCATTGTCTCCTATATATAATATAGATAGAGATTGGGCGACTGAAAGAATTCTTAACATATTTGAAGAAGATTATAGAATGGCTGGATATCATGACTCAAAACAATTATTTTTTCTCATGTATCCTAAGTTTAGGGAATGTGTTTTAAAAGTTATCTTAAGGTGTTATTTTTCAGACGATAAAGATATGATAAAAGTAGGTGCACATAGTTTGGCTGAAATGTATATTCGAAACGGAGAATTTCAAGATGAAATATTTGATGTTGAAAATATGAATGAAACTCAAATAGAAAGTATTATTGAAATGGCAGTACTTTATTTCAATACAAAAGAATATAATGATTTAGCAAAAACCTTGATTAAAAAATATAAATTTAGTAAATTTGATTTGGAGTTTTCAATATCTAAAGTTTTTTATAATAATTTGATTGATTTAGAAAGAGATAAAGACTTTTTAATTGAAATAATGAAATCTAATATGGGCAAAAGAATAATTTATGCTTTTGCACACTATTTAGAAGAAAATTCCAAGTCGGTTATTGAGTATAAAGATATTATCTTCTCTATAAGCTATAATTTAATTGAAAATCATGTAGAAAATTCAGGTGATTATTGGGGAATAGGTGGTGAATTATCCAAACTAATTATAGGTTTATATGATGAGGTATCTCAAGCATCAGATGAAAATCTAAAGTATATTTTGCAGCAGTGTCTAGATATTTGGGATTTAATGTTCGAAAAACGAATTGGTTCAGCTAGAGTGTTGAGCTGGCAGATATTAGATAGGTAAAGATATAATAAGCAATTAAAATTATATTAAAACATGGGAAAGTTGCAAAATGTATAAATAAGTATTTGTTTATTGCAGATGCTTATTTATTTTTATAAAAGTGGACATTCTTAACGGTACTAAAATTATGGCTAATTTACTGGAAACGTACTATCCTTTTTTACATTTATTAAGAATTTTTCTACAGGACACCCTTTAATAGTAGTACTCCACCTAAAACCAGTATTTTCAAGGCTCATTATTCAATGATTTATGTAAGGGGAAATAAAAAAATGTCATGTTTCTTTACTATCCAGATGCCTAAAAACTATCACTTTAGGTGAACTTCTCTTGTTTAGTCATTATCATATAAATATCTATTAGCAAAACTCATACTTTCTATAGTCCAATGAATACTATGACTTGATTCCTCTCTTTTTTGAATATATAGTTCTTTTGCCTTCCTTACTCCCCATGGCGACTTTCTCATTTTTTCAAGGGCTGTACGTTCAATATTATTAATGGTAACTTTAGTAACATTATGCATCTCCCCAAGCTGCTGACAGGTCATACATTCACAATTATCCCAACCATACCTTAATTTCAATATTTCTCTTTCTCTCAAAGTATTATATTTATTCATGGTTTCTTCAAGTTCCTTATGTAACTGCTGATTATATATTTTTTCTTCAACGTTCTCAAAACTATAGTCTACACCTTCTATACAGTCCATAAGCTCAATATCCTCATCACCGGAAGCAGGAGTATTAAGGCTTATTTCTTCATTGGTGTTTTTAGTTTTTATAAACCCATTGATTTTTTGATATATCCAGTAAACAGCATAGGTACTAAATTTACATGGTCTTTCAATATCAAACTTATACTTGTCAGCCGCAGCAATTAATCCAATAAACCCTTCCTGCTCCAAATCCTCTCTATCTATAGAATTGGTTTTTTCGGTATAGAACCTATTGGCAAGTTTATATACTAAGCCTTTATTAAGCTCTACGAGCTCATTTAATGCATGTTTATTCCCACCTTGATATAATTTCACCAACTCTTCATTTTGGAGCAGTTTGGGATTCCCCAGAGTTTGTCCGCCAATTATAAATCCTTTATTTGTGATCTCCAATTTTTTCAAAGTTGTAGTATACTCAATACCGACAAGCTTGTCGATACTATCAAAGTCATTTACGATCGTCCTAGTTTGTCCGTATGTAGCAAATTCAACACCTTTTGTAAATTTATCAAAATAAATTTTCTCATTTAAAAGAAATCTTCAAGCTTTTTTATACCTATATTTCCAGTATGCTCTATGTCTTGCTTATCTCTCCACTTATCAGGTTTTCTATTTTTCAGCCAAAATATTAGAGCTGTAGTATCCGGAGCAAATTCTTTTTTAACTTCTTTTGTTATCACCATATCATAAGTGGGAAAGCCGTGTATATCAGTTAATACCTTTCCGTTTTTATCTTTTCTTATTACTCTTTCTGTAGTAACTTCTGTATATGAATATCCTAAAGCTCTTTTTAAAAGTGAATTTTCCACCTCAAAGTCAATTACCTCCTTGCCTCTTTTTAAGGCCTCGGAAAACTCGGAATACCTCTTTTTATATTCATATAATGTAGCAGCATGAATACCTAAATTCTTTGCTATTTGTTCATCAGTGAGTCCATCTCTTGCCCAACCTTCAACTAATATTAATTTATCCTTTACAGTATCCCATTTTGATTTTCTCATGAACTCATCACCTGCCTTCAGTATTAATCCTCAGTATTCAATCTAATAGTCTACCGCGAACGAACTAAAAATAAAAAGCATGGAAAGCAATCCCATAATGGATTCATTAATCTTCCCATACCTAAATATCAGCTTCTACACATGGAATGCAAGCTACTTTCAATACTTACTTTTAACTATATTATATCATAAACTGTTCCTATAAACCTACTAATATCAATACTTTAATCATTATTTAAGTATATAATAATTTAGGAAACCGTTTCTTAAATTCATTCTTTTGAGCGCCTTACAAGTCTTATAAAATTTACCCATTGGCGGGCTGTTAATTTTCTACTTTTAGCGGTATCACATATATACCTGGCTATAATTTTTATGTCTTCCTCATTTTCAAGCCTTCCTAGTTCAATTAGAATAGTTTCCTTCATTGTATGGTTATCACGATCTACAAGAAACTTTACATCTTCCATTTTTTCAACTACTTCATAAGCTGTAACTTCATAATGTTTATTTAATATACCTCTTCTAGTCCTTATATCAGGATATATCATTTGGTACCTTTTAAAAAGGCTATCACTAATCTTACATGGACGGCCTACTTTATTACCCATTATAACATCATCCTATCTATGCTTATATTTAACTTTTCCCATTCTACGTCTTTTTCTTTCCTTACTTTTACCTATCATAACTCCATAATTAAAACAATTTATAACTAAAGAAGAAACTCCAAAATGTTCTGGCTGCGATTTCTGAATTATAGCAACTAAATCACCAATGTACTCGAAATAATATTCTTGTTTACTTATTATCTTTTCATATTTTTTATTCAATTTAATAACCTCCCTTGACATACTACTTATTTAGGAAGTAAACTTTATTTGTGTGTGATAAGGCTTACTTCCTTTGGTAAGCAGATTACTATTTATCTAACAGGTCCATTCATATATATTTATAT
This sequence comes from Candidatus Clostridium eludens, assembly GCF_045310515.1. Lineage (NCBI taxonomy): Bacteria > Bacillati > Bacillota > Clostridia > Eubacteriales > Clostridiaceae > Clostridium > Candidatus Clostridium eludens. Next base: position 19,413 of record NZ_JBJHZX010000034.1, read on the forward strand.
GGACCTTCTTTTTTATATATTTTCGGTTCTTTCTCAAATCTAAAAGCACTTTTTATAAGTAATAATAACTTGTCCTTTTCCTGCTCTGTAGAATGTGAAGCTTTTAATTTAATCACAGTTCATAACCCCTGCATATCTAATTCTATTTTTCTTTTTTGAAACTTAATATTTCTTAACCCTCTGCCAGTAATAAATCTATGAAATTCTAAGCTCCTATTGTTACCTGATAAATTCTTATTTATAAATATAACCATAGTTCCATACTTTTTTAATCTAAATCCTGATAGAGAGCCTAGTTCATCTTCTAGAAGTATAATTCTTTTACCCTTGTATCTAAAAGATTTACATGTAATTTTTTTCACCAATAACCCCTCCTGATTTATGATTCTCCATCCATGTATTTATCCATAGCATTGAATATCTCTTTGATAATCCTGATTTTAGTCTCCGGTGTGACAAGATCCTGTTCCCTATTTACAACTTCCCTAATCCATTCTAAGATTAAATGATTAATAAAAACTAAAAGTCTCACGCCTTCTTTTGACATTCCAGAAGTAGCTTTATATATGTCAATTTCACTAAAAGATATTATCTTTTCAACGAATGCCTGGTCAACTGTATCTTTTATCATTTCATTACTAATTGCTTTCATGAAAACACTCCTTTACTCGCTTCCCTTATCTTCAATAACCTTAACTTTATGGATAGTATCATGTGATACTCCAGCTATTTGTGCTAGTTCTTTTTTGGTGTCTATAGCAGGGTTGTCAGATTTCTGACAAGGTCGAGGATTTTTACCCCCCGTTGATGTTTTTAGATTCTCCTTAGCCCTCTCCGCAATAACAGGTTCCAATTTCAATGCAAGTTTTGCCCTCTCATACAAAGGTAAATTTCTCCTGACAAACTGATTCCTGATTATCCACTCCATGGCTTCATCTCTGTTTTCAAAATCCATTTCTTTTACAAGGATGACCCAACTTGGGAACCCCTTTTGTAAGGATGTCGCAAGTTACTACATCCTTTAAAAATTATGATGGCCTAAGTTAGACCCCCACTGTTAACAGTTACTTCTGAATTAATTTACCTTGTTTTTTATAAGGGGGCTACAAATTACTGCTCCTTTAAGCTCTTATAGAGCAACTTCACACATATTTACCCCATACACATTACAGAATTTATCCATTACCTTTTCAGGTATTGGAGTAAACTCCATAGCTCTTGAACATGCATCTTCAAGTAAAGAAATACTTCCATGCGGCACTTCTACTTTTTCACCTTTCTCATGACATTGGAGGGCATAGAATAAAAATCTATCCATATAATGCCCTAAACTATTAGAAATCTTCAAGTATGTTTCTCTCAAATTCTTATTTACCAAAGGGTTGTCTTTTAATGAATATAATTCTTCTGCTAAAAACTCGCCTAATAAAATCAGTATTTGAAAGTACTGGTTTGGATTAAGTGGCTTTCCTATTTCAAATTCATCATATAAACCTTTCATCCAGCTTCTTTTTAATTCAGTTACAGGCTTATCTGTGCTTACTACCATAGTTCCCATTAATTCATACACTTCTAACATAATTTATACAGCTCCTTATTTTTTATTGTGATGATAATAATTCCGATAGGCTTCTCTTAATAACCACAAGTGGTAATACGTGATTATTCTTTCAGTCATTTTTTTATAGTACATTTTTTGCATTATATTACAATTTGAAAAATCCCCAAAATCCCCAAAATCCCTAAATCAATCCCCCTAATGAAGCCTTATATATCAAGGCTTTCCGCAGTTTTGGGGAATAAGGGGAAACTTTTTAGTATTTATATATAAATAAATTTAATAATCTGATATACATATATTTATTATTTAATTATTTTCAAGTAAATATATATTCCCCAAAATCCCCAAACGCTTGTCAGCCACTGATATTACTTGATTAGAACGGGGGAAACATTTGGGGATTCGCTTTCCCCAAAATCCCCAAAATTATTTTCTTAAAACCCTTTCATAATAATAATCACCATGAGATTTTATAAGTGAAATGCCATGTTTCAATGCCCTTGCAGGTATATTCTTTTTCTCTAATGGAGTAATATTATTTTCCATAGTCCATGCTACATACTCACTTTCAAAAATAGTCTTTCGTGTTCTATCTTTTTTGTTATTAGTTATGATGTAATTTTCAGATATAAACTTATATAAACTATCATTAGCACATCTATATTCTTCAAGTGCTTTATCACAAGCAAAACTGTGGGTAAATTTATAATTGCTATCAATAAGTCTGTATAGGCCTTCTAATGCCCACAAGAATATCCCACCTGCTTCAACCTTAAATTTTTCTAGTATGTTTGCCACCCTTTTTTCTTCAGGAATTACATTGTCACATGGTATTATTATGAATCTTTCAAAGATATGATTTCCTTTATCACCTTTAAAATAGGGCAGGTCATTACAGCCAAAAGTTAAAGTACCGTTAAATTTATAAGGAAATGCCTGTTTTCCTTTTATTTCACATCTTATAAATCCCGCGCCTGTGATACTTTTAAATACACTACTGTCATCAATGTTTGTAGATTTTTGGTCATCAATAATAATTGCCTTGGCACCGTAAATATCACCTGTAGCAAATGTTTTTGAAAAATCCTGAATAGGTACAGTGCATATGTTAGCATCACCAATCAAATAGATAAGCATATTATTATATTGCGTTTTTCCGGTATTTCCTACAGTACCCCATAATGATAAACATTTTTTTGTTAGTGAGCCTTCAATATTAGATATTGTTAAGCCAAACCACTCCTGTAATATACTCATGACCTCTTTGTCATTGTTTGCTAGTGTACTGATGAATTCCAGCCATTCATTAGGTTTTCCAGCATTGCAATTATAACTGCAATTTAATTGTATTGTGCTTTTTATACTGGGAGTATGTTTTTCTAAACGCTTTAAGGGTATATTATATAGTCCATTTTTTACATTTATATAATCAGGGCACATATTCAAATCATCAAATCTTATACTTGCTTTATCTGTTATAAGCTCCTTATAAGTTTCTTCCCATTGATTAGGTTTTCTTATTTCCACAGGGATAAAAGATTTTATTTTTCCTTTAAATTCATTTACAGACATTCTTCTATAACATCCATTCTCATACCAATAAAGAAAATCATTGTCAAATCCCTGTTTTCTTACAATCATGTAATTATAATTTTCTCTTATATAATCAGCTAATAATCCAGTATTTACACACCTTTTACCTCTGTTATTTACATAAATAAAACTTTGCGTAACCTCCTGTTCAGATAAAGTTCTTTCTAAATATTCCTGATACGTTTCTCTACAATCCCTTATGGCGTTATTTATAGTCCAATTCCTATAATCATTCCGCTCCCATTTTTCCCTATATAATTTGCTTCTTCTGAAAGCTTCATCCATGAGGTAAGGATCTTTATTCATCCAAAATGCTAAATAATTACATAATCCTTGGTCTGCTTCTGACTGACTATTATAAAGGTTCTGCCAGTTCCCTTTATAAAGAGACTCTATTTTGAATCCGCTTTTACTAACAAAAGCTTTATCCAATAATTCATTAATATTAATTCCTTCTCTATTTGTAGATGATGGCTTTACTAAAGTTTTAGAAACATTCGTATACTTGTTATAAAGCTCATTTAAAAGCTCTTGAGCACTTACTATACTATTTTCATTTATTCTATTACCAGTCATAGTAAAATATCTTTCCTGGCTATATATCTCTATTTCTTTTCTATTTATACCCTTAGGAATGCTACCTTTAACAATAATATGGATACCTATTCCGCTTTGAGATACTTCTGCATAACTACTAGCTCTATTTATTATTTCTTTGGCAAACTGATTTATTTTACCGTCTGTAATGCATTCATCTAAATCAATACCTGCATATTCGGAATTTGAAAACATAAATCCTATACCAGAATATTGGCCTTTATTATATGCTTGTAAAACATTGTCAAAGCCAGCCCATGTGCCAGGATTAGTGCTACTTGCCATTTTTCCATCAATTCGATAAGGAATTTTTGTAGTTTTTCCTTTTCTAGTTTCTAGCTTCCATAATACCCAATTAGGATATTCTCTAAGTTCTTTTGGTATATTGTCAAAGTTATAATTTATGTTCTGCATTATGTTATCACCACACTTTATTGCATTAAAATCTTTCGCCTATATGTTTCAAAAACCAATCATCAACTTTAGACCTTATAATCAATGCTTTTCTGCCACAAAATACTACAGGAAAATCCTTGGCGTGAATTACCTGATATGCTTTGCTTTGACCAAACTGATATTCTTCCATAAATTCAGCAACAGTCATAGTCTTTTTCTTATCATGTTTCATGCTCTCTGTGGTTTTATAATCTTCCATTAGTCTGAATCCCCCTTATTCAAGAGAATGTTTCTTTGCTCCAACACTTTAGCAAGTGCCATCTCATGTATCGCCTTATCTTTAGCATTATCCTTTGGTATAATTGCCCTTAGAGCTTTTATAGACCTTTCTATTTTCTTTAAATCATTCGGTGGTGGTATGAATTTCAACACCTTCTCCCCCTCCTTTTCTTTATGTATCCACATAAAGCTTCCCACTAGCACCCTTCAATTTGACTTGTACCGAAAATTTATCCAGTCAATTTAAGCTATGCAGATATTTGAGCAGTATATTTTTTAGTCAGTAAATCCTTTATATCTTGATAGGAATATCCATAGCCAATAAAAATAGATATTTCACCTTCAATATTCTTAACTTCTTCAAGTTCATTTGTTGTAAAACAATTCCTTAAATCATCATTTTTAGTTATGCTAAATTTCTCTCTAAGCTGTCGGGCATTTTTGTTAAAAACTATTTTATAAATTAAATCAGTAAATTGCTTGTACTTAAATTTCTTGTTAGGTCTGTCTGGTAGTTTTTCTATAGCATCAGTCAAAGCTTTTCTAGTTATCTTTCCAGCTTCGCGCTTTATTAAATGCTCCAAGTTATTCTTATCCATTTTTCTAATCTTCTCGATTACATCCCAAACCCAGTCCATGAAATCATCTGCTTTAGGCTGATGGCTCCATCTACATATTTCATAAACACCTTTGGGATTATGAAGGTATGTCATATAAAGTTTGTCATCAGTACCAGTCAGTTTGACTTGTACTGAAAATTTATCCAGTCTTTCTTTATGCCTTTCATGAAGTTTCTGAATTGATTCTTGTGGATATGCATATTCAAGGGCTTCGCCTACTTGTATTCTGGTCATTAGAATATCATCCTGAATATTCCTATAGAAATCGCATTTTGTATTACCAAAGTTGTCAGACTGTAAAAAGATTAATTTATTCATGCTTATACCTCCTTACCATCTTCACCATTGAAGGTTACTCAATATCAACAATCTGCTCTACTTCAACATTTAAAGCTCTTGCCAATTTTCCTATAGTTTTAGGTGTCGCTTTTCTTTGTTTATTTAAAATTTTTCCTAGCGTTCCTTTACCGATATCTGACTTATCAGTTAATTCTGTAGTGGTTAAACAAGCCTTTGCCTGGGCTAGTCTTAATTTCTCAATATTAAGTCTCAGCATGTATATTACCCCCTTCTGGTACCCGTATTGTACTCATGATTATATTTTAACACCCAATATGTACCTTAGTCAAGCACATATACTATACTTTTTATTTATAAAAATACCCAATATGTGCTATAATATGAGTGGAGGTGTTATTTTGAATAAAATTTTAGGCTCAAAAATTAAGAGATTTAGGCAGAAAAAGGATATCTCTCGAGAAAATTTATCAAATATATTAGGAATATCAATTCATACATTGTCTAAATATGAACAAGGTCAGAGAGAACCAAGTATAGAGACCCTAAAAAAAATAGCAGAAGCTCTCAATGTGCCTGTTGCTGAGTTAATAGGAAATGGCGAAATATTTGGCAGAAGGTTAACTAAATTGATAAAAGATAGAAATATAAATGGAGATGATTTAGCTAAATCGTTAGGAATTTCAATAGAAGAAATCTTAGAATTTGAAAGTGGAAAAGAACCAGATATCACTACAGTAAATAGAATAGCGATGTTTTTTGATGTTACAACGGATTACCTAATTGGTAAGAGCAATTTTGAAAACCGAACCGATGAAAATTTAATAGAATTTGCTAAGAATAGAATTAAATTAGGATGTTTTAATACTCCTAGAGAAACAGATATAATGCAGAAATATCACACTGAAGTAAAAAAAATAATAGATGAACATACCTCTAAATTGAATGAAACTTTAACTAGTTATTATCAAGCACACACAAAGGTTAATCGTGATGAGATATTTGGAGTTTTAATAGATGTTATTTCTAACTTAATTCACTTTACAGACTTTATTGTGAAACTATCAAAGGATAGAAATTTTAAATATTCTGTAGGATATAGTTTAATGGGAGAAGATATACAAAATGGTATTATAAATCCAGATGAGAACGGTAAAGAACTTTTTAGGTTTTTTGAAAAAATAGACGCTATACCACATATTAGTGAAAAGATTTCTTCAATGTTAAGAGAACTTGAAAATGAATATAGTAGAAGATTGTATAATAATGCAAGCATATTTCTTACATACCAAGAATACCAAAGACTCCATAAAAAGTAATATTAAAATTCCTTAATACCATAACTAAAAGTAGTTACTATGGAATCATTTAAAGCAACTACACTATAAAATCAAATAAGCTGTTATTATAAATTATTTTAGAAGGAGGAATAAATGTGATACCTGGATCTAAAAAGTATACTTATGATGAGTTTTTACAGTTAACCAAAGATACGGAAAGAGCTGAATTTATAGATGGCGAAATATATATGATTGCATCACCAACACCTGAGCATCAAAGAATATCAGGAAATATATTTTTTGAACTGAAAAATTATTTTAAAAATAAAGGATGCGAACCTTTCGCCGCTCCTTTGGATATAGTTTTAGAAAACGATAGAGGAGATAAAACCGACATAGTTCAACCGGACTTAGTGGTAATTTGTGATAAATCAAAGTTTACAAGTAGCAATTACAAAGGTATTCCCACTTTGATAATCGAAATTCTTTCTCCTTCAACCGCTGCAAAAGATACTATTAAAAAGATGGATTTATACATGAAGTTTAAATTAGCTGAATACTGGATTGTACGGCCTAAAAGTAAGACAGTTGATAATATACGTGTATGATGAGAATTTAAGAGCTTATACGGAACCTATGGCCTATTCAAAGGATGATGTGGTTAAGTCCAGTATATTTAAAGATTTATCTATTAAACTGGAAAATATATTCTAGTAAAGGGGAGGTAAAATTCAATGGATAATACAGCTAAAAACAAAACCTACACTTACGCTGACTACATGAATTACTCTGAAAATGAACGTATTGAGCTTATAGAAGGTAAAATATACGCTATGTCTCCAGCTCCATCAAGAATACATCAAGAATTAATTTCTGAATTAATAACTATATTTAATAATTACATTAAATCCAACAACGGTAACTGCAAGGTATATCCTTCACCTTTTGATGTATTTCTTACTAATGGTGAAGACCTTGATAACTGTAAGAATATTGTCCAGCCTGATATATCGGTAATATGCGATAGGAATAAATTGAATGATAAGGGCTGTATTGGTGCCCCTGATATGATAATAGAGATAGTATCACCTTATAATCCATCTAATGACTATGTAAGAAAATTAGGACTGTATGAACACTCTGGAGTAAAAGAATATTGGATAGTAAATCCTATGAATAAATCCATGTTAGTTTATAGACTTGATGATACAACTCACTATGCCGCTCCTGAAACTTATAATTTCACGGATACAATAAGAGTTGGTATATATGATAGTTTAGAAATCAATTTTAATACTCTAGATGTGTAGTTACTTTGTAATATCTTATAGCAATACAATAAAAGGATGGTGATATTATGCCAACTAAAAAAGCAAATGGTGAAGGGTCTATTCAAAAGTATTATAAAAACGGTGAGTTTAAAGGATGGAGATGTACTATTACGATTGGCCGGGATGATATGGGAAAACTTAAAAGGAAGTCCTTCTACGGTAAAACAAAACTTGATACCATAAAAAAGAAAGATGAATATGTAAATAAATCCGCTGCAGGACTTTTACCTTCTGATGAAAAAGTAACCTTACAACAATGGATTAAAACATGGTTATATGAATATAGGATTAATGATTTAAGGCCTTCTACGCTTGACCGCTACTGTGGAGTGTTTAAGAATTATATATTAAACTCTCAAATAGGTATGAAAAGGCTTAAGGATTTAAAGACTGCAAACTTACAGGCATTTTATAATTCACTTATAAGTGATGAGAACAAAAGCCCTAATATAATTAAAACCATAAATAAATTACTAAAAACAGGATTAAACCAAGCTGTAAAAGAACACTATATAATATTTAACCCATGTGACAATGTTACTCTTCCAAAACTCCCACCTAAGAAAGAAATACAAATATTCACCGTTGAAGAGGAAATAGCTTTTATAAAATCCTTAGTTAACCACAGAAATAGAGCCTTATTTATATTAGTTCTTGGGACTGGATTGAGGATTGGTGAAGTAGTCGCTCTCAAATGGTCTGATATAGATTTTAAAAATTATGAGCTTAAAGTCCAAAGGACATTTAAGAGAGTTCATTTGATAAATAATGAATCATCTTCCCATAAAACCGCAATAATAGAACAGCAACCTAAAACAGTAAACAGTATCAGAACTGTAAGTATACCCTCAAATATTATAGAAGAATTAAAAAGACATAAAACAAGACAGCTTGAAGAAAAATTAAAAGCTGGTGAAACCTATATAGATAATAACCTGGTATTTCCCAATGAGATAGGAGAGCCCACAGATACAAGAAATCTAACCAGGAGTTATGCCAGGGCCTTAAAGAAATCCAACATAACTTATAAAAATTTTCATGCCATGAGACACACCTTTGCCACCAGATTATTTGAAAGGAAAGTAGAGCTACCTGCAGTTCAAAAGCTTCTAGGTCATAGCAGCATAAAAATTACAAGTGATATCTATACCCATGTATTACCTGATGTAAAAGTGAAAGCGGTTGATACATTAAACGATTTATTTGCAGATTTGTAAAAGGGGCTGTTCAGCATATGAAATTTGAACGACGTAACTATTGAATATTAAGATAAGGACAATGTTCTTTGAGAATTGAATAATATGATGCAAAAAAAACAAAAAATATGCTATAATTTCCATGTAGTACAAGCTGCGAAATGATTATCTAAAAGAAGAGGTCGATACTGTTATATACGTAGCAGACTACATTATGCAAGTCAATATGGTGAGATGTGCATAGCTCTTCCAAGGTCTAAGGGCCTGGAGAGTTTGATGATAAATATGTTATTAGAACAGCTGAGATCCTATAATGTCTGAGAAATCAGTATGCGAAATCAGGGGAGGGAAGGGGGTAGCACAATATAGCTTCAAGTAAGCTTAAAGTTATGCAGACAGGAGAGCTGAAGAACATGCTTAATGAGCTCTTGAAATACAATATAATTTAGAAAAAGCTAGACTATATGGAAAGATACTAGAGCTTGGTAGATTTTCAAAACAAAATAGAGTAAATCGTAGCTTAGATAACTAGAAATTTTCTACTTTATTAGATTTAGATTCCATTGTAGCGAATATGGAAAGAAAGGATTCTTTCGATGTAAAGTCAAGACTAGTAGGAAGAAATTCAGAAGTAAAATTAAGACAATGAAACAATGGATTAAGAATAATAGGATAATACAAGAGGTATGAAAAGCCGTATGCCTAAAAAGGGTACGTATGGTTTTGTAGAGGAGCATAGGCAGTGATACCTATGTTTACTCTGGAGTTAAATTGGAATCATTTAAAGAAAAGCATTAGTATTTAAAAACAATGGATGTTATTTCACTCATATAGGCAGTTCGATATTTTAGATATTGAAGCAATGTATAAGTCAAGCTACTTATTTTGAAAGGATGGGTATCACGATGCAACTAGAAAAGTATGAATTAGATAAAAAAAAAGAAGAAGAATTATTTAAAGATGCAGTTATTATATTTGATACATCTGCATTGCTGGATTTATACTATTATTCTGAAAAAGCACGAAAACGTATTGTGGATAATATTCTTGGGAAAATAAAAAAAAGAGTTTGGATTCCTGCACAAGTTGAATTCGAATTTTCTAAAAACAGAGAAAAAGTTATTCGTAAGCCAGTTCAAACGTATAAAGATTTATTAACTATACGTAGAGTTGATAGAAGCAGTGAAGATAATCTAACCAATAAAGATGATAAAAACAATAATGATAATAAAAATAATAATGATAGCGGATATATGGAAAAATTAGAAAAACTGATTAATGAAATTAAGAATCAAAAAATGAAAGAAATTATAGGACAGATAAATGCACTTACCGAAAGGACAACGGATAAAAAAGTAAATAAACATCCTATTTTGGAAAAAGATTTATTTTCAAACATTAAAGCTAAAATTGAAGAATTAGAAAAAGATATTAGCGGATTAGTTGGTGAATTTAAAACATTTAAAGAGGATTTTTCTAAAAGTATTAATGAACGCATCGCTGGGATCAATAAAGATGCTGAAATTGATTCTTTATTTAATAAAATAGAAGAGCTTTTTAAGATTGGAGAAGAATTTTCGTATGATGAAACTATTGAAATTATAAAAGAGGGTGAAATACGATATAGAAATTCAATTCCCCCAGGATATAAAGATTTAAAGGATAAGATAGGATTTCAAATGTATGGAGATTTAATATGCTGGAAACAAATTTTAAAATACATGAAAGATATTAATAAACCAGCAATTTTAGTTACAAATGATGTAAAAGAGGATTGGTTCGATAAGTCTGATAATATAAAAAAGCCTAGATATGAATTGATTAAAGAGTTTTGGAGCCAAACAAATAATCAATTTTGGATGTATGAAATGTCAACTTTCCTATTTAAAATTGAATCAACTTTGGGTATAAAACTTGAACGTTTTGTGAAGGATGAAATAAATTCAACTATGGATTTAAAATTCATAAATAGTATAAAACCCAAAGTTATTAGAGAGGTGTGCAGATATGCAAAAAATAGGAGTGACTTGCATAATAAGTATGGAATTGCTCAAATTAACTCTGGAAATGCTGAAGAATTAGAGCGCTTTTGGGAATATTATAAAACTGGAAAAGGTAAACTTATAAAGGAAGCGGAAAAAGAATTAAGAGATTACTTACATGAATTAGATTTTGAAACAATCAAAATAATACAAACAATTATGTATTTAGGCAGAGATGGAGATTATAATGAAGAAGATAGAGTTGACGAAAGGTATTCAAAATTCAGACAAGATTTAGATGAATTGGGTTGGAGTAAAAAAGATATAGAAATTAACCAGATGGTAAATAAAATACCTTTAGATAAGTATTTAATTAAAGGGTTAAAAATATTAGGCATTGAATTTGAAGAAAGTTAAATCTTTAAGTGCTGCATTTAACCGATAAAGAAATCGAACAATTTTATAAAAGTACCGTATTATTCAACTTGAATTTTATGGTACTTTTACGTCATAATTCAAGTGTTTTACGTTATAACACACAAAATTATTTTCATATAATTTTTGCAGATACTAGCAATTTTTAAGTAATTTAGCTTTATTTTAAAACTATGTTATTTACCCTATAATCTCATAGGGTAGTTTTTATTTATTTCTTTTTATTGTGTTACCAATCGTGTTGTTTTTATAAAACCTCTGTGGGTTGTGTTACGGTTGTGTTATTTTGCATTAAAAAAGACCCTTACACATAAGTAAAAGCCTTGATATTGGTGCACCAGAGAGGATTCGAACCCCCGGCACGCTGGTTCGTAGCCAACTGCTCTATCCAACTGAGCTACTGATGCATATTACCAACATTATATTAACACAAATAACATTTAAAATCAATTTAATGTTTAATAATTTCCAAAAATTAAGATCCGGCTAATATAAACCATACACTTATCAATAATAAAAAAATAGCAGCTCAACCTAAATCGAATGCTGCTATCTTAACATACAGTTTAAAAATCAATTATTATGTTTTTGTATTATTTTTCAAGACTAGCATTTCTAAAAATAAAGAATCCTAAATTTGATATATGAACACCTTTAAGTTTTGGATTCATGCAAACAACTTCAGTATAGTAGTAAATTGGGATTATAGGTAAATCAACCATCAGTTGATCCTCTGCCTGATGCATTAATTCAGCTCTTTTAGCTTTGTCAGGTTCGCCTTTAGCCTGAGCTATCAATTGATCATATTTAGTATTTGAATATCCTGCATTATCATTGCCATTTCCAGTTGTAAACATATCAAGGAAGGTCATAGCATCATTATAATCAGCTATCCATCCATCTCTGGCTAATATAAACTGGTGATTTTGAAGTTGAGTTAAATGAACCTTCCTCTCAACATTTTTAAGGGTAACATTTATTCCCAAATTCTTTTTCCACATATCCTGAATTGCCTGGGCTACATTCTGATGATTCTGCATTGTATTATATAGTATTTCTAATTGAGGAAATCCTTTTCCCCCAGGATAACCAGCTTCAGCTAAAAGTTTTTTAGCTTGTGCTACATCTGCAGTTTTAGGCAAATATTCTTTATTGGTAAATTGTTTGCCATTTGAATCACTAGTACCTATAGGTACAAATGAAGTAGCAGGATTTTCACCGCCTTTTGTAACTTTTTCTACTAGGGCAGTTCTATCTATGGACAAATTCAATGCTTTTCTAACTCTTACATCACTTAAAGCCTTAGCTGATGCTGGATTAATATTTTTAGCCTGCGGTGACACATTTATATCGTAGTAATAAACTGCCAAATAAGGATAAGCTTTTGCAGTACCATCTTTTAATAAATTAGGAATTTCAGCAGTAGGTGGTTTATCGATTAAATCTAAATCCCCTGTTTTAAATGCTGCATAGTAACTGCTTTCATTTTCTAGAGTTTTAAATTCAATTCTATCTATTTTTATATCTTTAGCATCCCAATAATTAGAATTTTTTTCAAAATTTAAGCTGTCCTTTGCTTTGTATTCAACCATCTTGTAAGGTCCATTCGATATATAAGTATCTGCTTTTGTGGCCCAGGAAGTTGGATTCTTTTCAACTACATCTTTTCTTACAGGAGCATAAGTAGGAAGAGATGTAAGTGACAGAAAGTAAGGAATAGGATTTTCGAGGGTAGCTACTAGAGTATAGTCATCCTTAGCTTGAACTCCTACTTGGTCTGCTGTAGCTTTGCCAGTATTATAAGCTTCTCCATTTTTTAGATAAAATAGCTGATATGCATATTGAGAAGCAGATTTTGAATCTAAAGCTCTTTTCCATGCATATTCAAAGTCTTTTGCAGTAACTGTTTTTCCATCAGACCATTTTGCATTTTTCCTTAAGTGAAAAGTGTAAGTAAGCCCATCAGTGGATACATCCCATTTTTCTGCCACACCAGGTACAGGTTTCTCATTATTGTCTATATTCGTCAAACCTTCAAAGGCATTGACGATTACCTGAGCTCCTTCAATTGAATTGTTTAAACCGGGGTCAATGCTTCTAGGCTCAGCAGCTATATTTACTTTTATAGTACTTTTGCTGCTTGCATTATTGGAATTTCCACAACCTGTGAATAAAGTTCCTACAAAAACAAGTGACATTGCAAGTGAAAAAATTTTCAATTTTGTTTTCACCATAATAGTAGACCTCCTATTAAATTTAATTTTAAAAATTTATTATAAATATTTATATACCTTAAATTTATTTTAAGAATCCAAAGAATATAATTTATATAAAAATTAAGTAGTATTATTTGTTACACAAATGACATGATACCCAGTGTCCATTAGCCACCTGCTTTAATTCTGGTTCTTCTTCAGCACACACCTTCATGGCATATTTACATCTATCTTTAAATCTGCATCCTGGCGCAGGATCAATTGGAGAAGGCGTTTCACCTTCCAGCATTATCCTCTTACTTTTAGCTGAAATATCAGGATCTGGGATTGGTATTGCAGATAATAGTGCTTTAGTATAAGGATGAACAGGATAGCTATATAACTCATTGCTTTCAGCCATCTCCATCATTTTTCCAAGATACATTACTCCAATTTTGGTAGATATATGCTTTACCATGGATAAATCATGGGCTATAAACAAATAAGTAAGGCCTAAGTCATCTTGAAGATCTTCCAGCATATTTACTACCTGTGCCTGAATTGATACATCTAGGGCAGATATGGGTTCATCACATATTATAAATTCAGGTTCTACTGCAAGAGCCCTTGCTATTCCTATTCTCTGCCTTTGGCCACCTGAAAACTCATGAGGATATCTGCTTATATGATCTTTATTTAAGCCTACTTTATTTAGAAGGTATTGAATTCTGTCTTTTCTTTCTCTTCCATTCATTAAATTATGTATGTCTATAGATTCGCCTATTATATCTCCTACTGTCATCCTTGAATTTAGTGATGCATAAGGATCCTGAAATATCATCTGCATCTTTTTTCTATAAGGTAGCATTTTACTAGAAGAAAATCCTGATATATCTACACCATCGTATATAATTTGCCCATCCGTTGGTTCATATAATTTGATTACAGTTCTTCCTATAGTAGTTTTACCACATCCGGACTCTCCCACTAATCCTAAAGTTTCACCTTTATCTATTGAAAAAGATATATTATCTACAGCTTTAACATTACTTAATACTTTTCCCAAAAAGGATTTTTTTACTGGAAAATATTTCTTTAAATTTTTAATTTCAACAAATGGTTTTTTAGCTGCCATTCTTCATACCTCCTATGGTAATATCTACTTTCGGTGCATCAGGATGATTGAGCCAACATGAAGTAAAGTGATCTTCACTAATTTTAAATGCCTGAGGCATTTGCTCTAAGCATATTTTCATTGCATGTTCACATCTCGGATAAAATGGACATCCCTTTGGAGGTTTCAGTAAATCCGGTGGAGTTCCTTCTATTGGTTTCAGTCTCTCTTTTATTTCTGCTTTAGGATTGGGTATACTTCTTAAAAGTCCCCAGGTGTAGGGGTGCTTTGAGTTATAAAAAATATCCCTTGTACTTCCCTTTTCAATAATCATTCCTCCATACATTACATTTATTCTACTACACAGATCAGCCACAATTCCCAGATCATGAGTTATTAAAATTATAGACATATTTATTTTAGATTTTAAATCCTTCATAAGTTCTATTATCTGTGCTTGTATGGTTACATCTAAAGCTGTGGTAGGTTCATCTGCAATTAAAAGCTTGGGATTACAGATAAGAGCCATAGCTATCATTGCTCTTTGTCTCATTCCACCTGAAAATTCATGAGGATATTGATTTATTCTTTTCTCTGCACTAGGTATTCCAACTAATTTTAGCATCTCAACAACTTTTTTATTGGCATCTTTTTTGTTGATACCTTTATGCTTTATTAAGGGTTCAGCCAATTGGTATCCTATTTTTAAAACTGGGTTCAAAGATGTCATAGGATCTTGAAATACCATTCCAATTTCGTTGCCTCTTATGTTTTCCATTTCCTTGTTATCTAATTTAGTTAGATTTTTATCTAAGAATTTTATACTATCTACTTGTATTTCACCATTATCCGGAAGAAGTTTCATAATTGACATCATGGTTACACTTTTTCCACTGCCAGATTCTCCAACTATTCCGAGAGCCTCACCTTTATCTAGATGAAAGGATACTCCTTGTACTGCTTTTACTTTTCCAAGATAAGTATGAAAAGATGTATATAGATTATTTATGTCAAGTAATTTATCCATTACTATAATCCCCCTTAATTATTTTTTCATTTTAGGATCTAGAGAATCTCTCAATCCATCACCTAATAAATTAAATGCCAGCATAGTTAAACATATAGCTATAGACGGAAAAAATAATTGCATAGGATATAATTGAAATCCATCTAGTGCATCGGAAGCTAACGTTCCCCAGGATGCCATAGGAGCAGATACCCCAAGGCCTATGAAGCTTAAAAATGATTCTGTAAATATAGCTTCTGGAATTGAAAGAGTTAAGGTTACAATTATTGGCCCCATACAGTTTGGAATGAGATGCTTAAAAATTATTCTAAAGGAGGATGCTCCTAGAGTTTTTGCAGCGAGTACAAATTCCTGTTGTTTAAGAGACATTATTTCTCCTCTTACTATTCTTGCCATGGTGAGCCAGAATGCCACAGCCAGGGCTATTATTATACTTTTAAGACCAGCACCAAATACTACCATGAAAAGTATGACATAAATTGTCATAGGTATAGAATAGAGAATGTCTACTATCCTCATCATTATATTATCTATTTTTCCACCAAAATAACCTGCTATTCCACCATATAATATTCCAATTACTATATTTAATAAGCTTGCAACATAGCCTACTGTAAGTGAAATTCTTGCACCATACAGTATTCTTATAAATACATCTCTTCCAAATTTATCTGTTCCAAACCAGTGGGTACCACTTGGCGGTAAATTGGCCATATTCAAATCCTGGCTGTAATAATTATATTTAGAAAACATTGGCCCAAATATAGCTAAAAAAGTAATAAATATTACAAACATTAAACCCACCACAGCCAATTTATTGTCTTTTAATCTTCTCCATACATCCTGCCAATAAGATATATTGGGTCTTACTATAGATTCGGATTCTTTTTGTTGTTTTGAAACCTTTTGAAATACATCTTTTGGTAATTGCATCTTTTAACCTCCTAAGATTGAAGTTTTATTCTAGGATCTATAATTACATACAATATATCTACAATTAGATTGCACATTATTAAAAATGCACTATAAAATATAGTAACACCCAATATGGTAGTATAATCTCTATTATATATGCTCTGAACAAATTCTCTTCCAAGGCCTGGTATACCAAATAAATTTTCTACTACAAAACTTCCGGTAAGTATGCCTGCAAACAAAGGCCCTATATATGTAACTATAGGTATAAGTGAATTTCTTAGGGCATGTTTATATATTATTTTTATTTCAGATAAACCTTTTGCCTTAGCCACCCTTATATAATCCTGTCTTATTACTTCTAATAAACTTGACCTTGATAATCTAGCTATAAATGACATAGAATATGCACCTAGGGCAACAGATGGAAGTATATAGCTTGTAGGAGTATCCAATCCCACAGCAGGAAACCAACCTAATTTAACTGCGAAAAAATAAATAAAAAACGTTGCCATAACAAAATTAGGAACAGTTACTCCTAAAGTGGATACAAACATTGATAGACTGTCCTGCCACTTACCTTGGTGTAATGCAGCTATTGTGCCCATAAATATACCTAATATTAAAGCAAAAGCTACAGCTAATAACCCTATTTTAGCAGATACAGGAAATGACTGAGATATTACTTCATTTACACTTTTTCCTTCATACCTCATAGATGGACCCATGTCACCATGTAATACTACATTACCTAAATAAGTAGTATATTGTTTACCAAGTGGCTTGTCCAATCCAAATTTTTGCTCTAAATTAGCTTTAATTTGAGGTGGAAGTTTCTTTTCATCATCAAAAGGCCCCCCTGGAATTGAATGCATTAATAAAAAAGTTATTGATAACACGACCCAAATTGTAATAACACTATATACTAGTCTTTTTAAAACATACTTCAGCATTTTTGACCTCCATTGTATATTAAAATTGCAAGTCCTCTACTATAAAAGTAATTTTAGTCTATATTATACATTCAATAGCTATATTTATAGATAAATGTTGTTTTGTAAAGAATAATGATATTATTATATATTTTACCATTTTAATTATCCACTTTCAACCTTTTTTGACATTTGATATTATTGGTACTGATATTTTATATATTTATTAATTTAGTAACCATTCAGGTAATAACAATGCCTAATTCTATTGCTACTATAGATCTAAATCTTTGTCAATTTCTAATCATTTATATATGTCAGAAAACTCTATATTTATCCTTTCAACAAAGTTATTTGCATAACCATTATTATATTGAATGTATTTTTCATTACCAACTAAATTTACAGTCCGTATAGGGATTCTTATTGTAAATTTAGTTCCTTTTTTATATTCACTCTCTACAGAAATATTACCACCCTGCATTTCAATAAGTGATTTAACAAGTGATAATCCTATACCACTTCCCTCATGGTTTCTTCTTATTGACTTATCTACCTGTCTAAATCTTTCAAATATCAAGTTTAACTTTTCCTTAGGTATACCAATGCCAGTGTCTTCAACAACAATAGTTATATAATCCTCCTCATCAATTACATTTACAAATATACTTCCACCTTTATCCGTGAATTTTATACAATTAGACAGCAGATTAAGTATAATTCTTTCAATTTTATCAGGATCACAAGCAATTATTTTTTCTTCCACATCAGTATCAAAAATAAGATTTAAATTGTTAGCAGCTACGTATTCTGCCGTTGATAAAGTAATTTCTTCTATGATATTAACTATGTTACAATTAATTAAATTAACCTCAAAAAGACCAGAGTCCACTTTAGTTACATCTATTAAGTTATTAATTAATCGCAGCAGTCGAAAACAATTTTGTTTTCCGGCATTTAGATAATTAATAACTTTTTTTCTATCTATTGATTTATCCTCATCTATTATGTATTTTCTTATCATTTGATTTGAACTTAAGATAATATTTAGAGGAGTTCTTAACTCATGAGAAATATTAGCAAAAAACTCAGTCCTTAGTTTTTCTAATTCAAGAGTCTGATTAAGCTTCAATAATTCTATCTGCTTTCTTTCAGTAATATCCCTTACTGCTACTACTATTCTCTCTTTACCATCAATAGTTGTAAGATGATGATTAGCTTCCGCCCAAGTTTCTTTGCCCTGTTTGTCTATAATAATATTCTCTAATATTAAAGGATTGCACTTTCTCATCTTTTTAATTAATTCCTCATTATTTGTTTCAATATGTGGAGAATTGTTAGAAATAAGATCTAATCTAGTCATATTCAATAGCTCTTTCTTTGAATAACCAAACATAACAATTGTAGTCTTATTTACATCAATTACTTTACTTTTAATGTCAAAGATAATTATGGCATCATTTACTGAATCCAAAATTGTCTTAAAATATTGCTGACTTTTTTCAAGTTCTTCTTGAGACCGTTTATACTTTAATAACCTATACCCACTTTCAGCTAGCATTGTAACAAAACCTGTGTAATACTCCACTATATACTTCACTTTATTTTTAGAGACTACTGGTACTTGACGAAAGGCAGCAATATATCCCTCTTCATCAAAACCTAGTTTTTGTGCCTGTTCACGAAAAAACTTCTCATCGATTACTTCATCTTCATAAAAAAACTGTCCAACAAAAACTGTGGCAACATGTTTATCTGAAATAATAACTGGCATTGCAATATCCCACATATTATTCTGGCATTTATAAGCAACATATGTGTTCTCTTTAAGATGATTCTTTATATAATTGTTACCTTTATTGCATCTTTCACAAGTAACCGGATTGGCCCTGTGATACTTTGTACAAATATCCTGCAACCCTACCGCAACATGAACTGTACCATCCTCATCAATAATAGAAAATTGAATGCCCGCATAAATGTAAAGGTTTTCTGACATGGTTTTCAATATATCCACATTTATTAACTCTGAAAATTTTAATTTTCCCATAATATCCCCCTAGAAATATATACTTTTTACCATTACTAAGAACAATTTACTTTCTATATAATTCTATATTAATACTAAAATGTATCAAAATAAAGCCAATATTGTTATTTTTCAGATTATTGGCTTTCAATTTTTTAAAATTACATTTATTTATCAAATGAAATAGTACTAGCTCTGTAAATCATAACTCCCCATTAGTTTAATTTTATTCATAAACACTCCTTTTCTTTCATAACAACAATAACCTGTTGTTAAAATAAAAAAATTCATCAAATATAAAAAAACAGGCTCATGGTAAATACTTATAAGCCTGTTTGCTTCACTCTCAAAATGATATTCTCTATATAATATAAAAAAACAAAACTCAAAAAATTAGGCACTACTTTCTAAAATGTTTGATAAATTAAGTTTGTAGTAGGAAACAATAAGTTTATCTAGCTGTTGGCTTGTCTCCAATATTTCCTCATTAGTAAATTTGTCTGAATCTAACATAGTATGTAAGTTATCTCTTACCTCTTCTAATATATTCTTCATATAACTTCCACCTTTACTAATTTAACATTCATTTAACATTATATTATAAAAATGAAAGTTATTCAAAATAATTTTGATAATTTATCAAAATACGCCATAAATTATTATGCTTTTTCTATTAAATAAAATTTACCAAAATAGAAAAATAATTTATAGTAATTATAGTAGATTTATATTTTGAATTATGAAGAACTCGATATTTGGCTAACAATATATATTTTTGTAAATGAATGTTTGAAATTGCAAATAAAAAATTGTTAAAATATATTATATTACGTGATATTATAAGGATTAATGGTACATTTAAATTTAAGTGGAGATGACTTATTATGAATTTTCTTAGAAAACCAAAGATAAAAACAATAAATATATAATAGCCTACAAAAAACTTTCTATAAAAGTCAGCTTCAACAATATAAAACTTTAAGAGAAAATATTACTAGACTTGTTGATACACGAAAACGGAGGCCTTATGGATATATTTATAGCAAGACAACCTATTTTTGATAGATTTAATAGAATTTATGGATATGAAATTTTGTTTAGAGATAATATTAGAGAAAATAAATGTAGTGAAAATGATGGGGATAACGCAACTATTGAGGTTATAAAAAATAGTTTTTTCTACATAGGTATGGATAAAATAGTCCAAAATAGAATGGCTTTTATTAACTTCACCGAAAACATTTTAACCTCAGAAGTATTTAAGCTAATTTCACCTGAAACTGTAGTAATTGAAATATTAGAAAATGTAAAACCATCACACAAAGTAATAAATGCATGTAAAATTTTAAAACGAATGGGATTTATACTTGCTTTAGATGATTTTATTCTTGATGAAGAACATAAAAAATTTATTAATTTTGTAGATATAATAAAAGTTGATTTTCGTATAACTCAAGGCTATGAACGAAAAAAAATAATTGATAATGTAAAATCTAAAAAAATAAAGTTTCTTGCGGAAAAGATTGAAACAATTAATGAATTTAATGAAGCTAAGCAGTATGGCTACGTATACTTTCAGGGCTATTATTTTAGTAAACCTATAATTATATCCGGTAAGAAAATACCCGAAAATAAAATTGTATATATAAAATTGCTAAAGGAAGTAAATTCAAAAGAAACATCTATGAAGAATATTGAAAATTTGATTAAAAATGATGTTTCACTTTCATATGATTTGTTAAAGATAATAAATTCTGCTCAATTTTGCTTAAAAAACCGGATAAAATCAATCAAACACGCTATTATTTATTTTGGAGAAAACAAAATAAAAGAATGGATAAATCTAATCTGTATAAAATCAATTACTAATGATAAACCCGAGATAGTTACCATTAATACACTAGTTAGAGCATATTTTGCAGAATCCATATTTATTAAATCAGGTTTATTAGAAAAGTCCTCTGATGCATTTCTAACAGGAATGTTTTCTTTAATAGATACTATACTTGAAAGACCATTAAAAGAAATATTAGAAGAACTATCTATATCCAGTGAGATTAAAAGTGCACTGCTTGGGGAAAAAAATAATTATTATAGTAAGGTATTAAAACTAATTGTTGCATATGAAAAAGAAAAATGGGATGAGGTAACACATTTGCAGTTAGATTTTCATCTAAAGTCTACAGATTTAATAAGTTCATACTTTGAATCTATCCATCAAGTAGGTTTATATTTATGATTATTTCATTTATATATATTTTCTCATCACATCCTGCTGCTGTTTATCAGCTTCACACACCCATACATAACTTCTCTTTTACTTCACCTACATTTACAACTTAATTAACAGACAATAAGCATAAATAATTAAAAGTTACTTATGCTTTTTATTCGTGTAAATATTATACCACACCAGGCTTTAAATAGTATTTAAAAGATATCATAGCAATAAAAATAATTAAAATTAAAAAAAGTTCTTGACATCTAACAATTATTATCCTATAATAATAATTGTTAAGAGATAAGCATAAAAATAATTACATAATATTAATATATAGGGAGGAATTTATAATGAAAAAATTTGTTTGTTCAGTCTGTGGTTATGTTCACGAAGGAGATACACCTCCAGCAAAATGTCCTGTTTGTGGTGCATCAGCAGATAAATTTATAGAAAAGAAAGACGCCGGAGCAATTAGCTGGGCGGATGAACATGTAATAGGCGTTGCTAAAGGTGTAGATCCAAAGGTAGTAGAAGAGTTAAGAGCTAACTTTACAGGAGAATGTTCAGAGGTTGGTATGTATTTAGCTATGAGCCGCCAGGCAGATAGGGAAGGATATCCTGAAGTTGCAGAGGCATATAAGAGAATAGCTTTTGAAGAAGCAGAACATGCAGCTAAGTTTGCTGAATTATTAGGAGAAGTGGTAGTGGCAGATACAAAGAAGAATTTGCAAGCAAGAGTAGACGCAGAAGAAGGTGCTTGTAAGGGCAAAAAAGATTTAGCAACTCTTGCTAAGAAATTAAACTATGATGCAATTCATGATACAGTACATGAAATGTGTAAAGATGAAGCAAGACATGGAAGTGCATTCCAAGGATTGTTAAATAGATATTTTAAATAAGAGCTAGCATGCTGTTCTGACAAATATCATATTTATTAAATAAATTATAATTCAAATAAAAATAGTAAACCTGTGTTTTTTAAATACAGAACAATACCGTTATAAATTAGTATATAAATGAGAGGAGGAAGTACTTACATTTGGTATATGTAAGTATAATAAATTTATGATTGATAATAAAGCATTTTACAAATTAAGTTATGGGTTATATGTTATAAGTTCTATTTCTGGAGGTAAAAAAAATGGTCAAATTGCAAATACAGTCTTTCAGATAACATCAGAGCCAGCCAGAATTGCAGTAAGTATTAATAAGCAAAATCTTACTCATGAGTATATACAAAATAGTAAACTCATAGGAGTATCAGCTTTATCAACAGAAACTCCTTTGGAATTTGTGGGTAAATTTGGTTTTAAATCAGGAAGAACTACTGACAAGTTTTCAGGTGTATCCTTTAAAACAGGTGAAAGTGGTGTTCCAATAGTTGTAGATAACACAGCTTCATATTTTGAATTAAAAGTTGAAAAAGAAATAGATATAGACACTCATACTATATTTATTGGGAAAGTATTAAATTCAGAATTGATTAAAGATATAGACCCAATGACATATGCATATTACCAGGATGTAAAACATGGTAAATCACCGCAAACTTCACCAACTCACATAGGAAATAAAAATAATCCTGTAAAAGATATGCCTAAATATCGCTGTTCAGTATGTGGATATATTTATGATCCAGCTGTAGGAGATCCTGATTCATATATTGAGCCTGGTACCTTATTCGAAAATGTGCCTAGTACATGGGAATGTCCAGCATGTGGTGTACCTAAAAGTAAGTTTAATCCATTAGTTTAAATATTAAAGGGAAATGGAATTTTTCATTTCCCTTTTCTCTGCAGCTATAACCTAGTCACTCATCTTATCTATTTTTACTTTACCTAATTCTTGGTTTTCAGCGGCAATTATATATATTATTATAGTTTAGCGAACTATGGAAGAACCTGTGGAATTTACAAAAAAATTTTCACAAAAGATTTTTAACTGAGAAATTGCAATATTCCCAGTACAGTGGGAAGCCCCTATTATTTTTATGTTCATTTTTTTTAATTCAACTATAGTTTTTTCAATTCTATCCATGGAAGCCTCCATTAGATGGGTACCTCCAATTACTCCAAATATATTTTTACCTGATTTAATTTTAATAGATTTTATTATATTTAGTACACCTGGATGAGAGCACCCTAAAAGTATCAAAAGTCCTTTTGAAGTATCTATTCCAATACATATTTCATCTTTAAAAGTGTCAATTTCAAAACTCTCTCCTGATTTTATTTTCATACTAGGATTTAGCTTTTCAAAGTTATAGTAGGATTTAAAATTTGTAAATATATATACACCTTCTACTATTTCTGTCTGATCTAAGGTTATATAGTCTACCTTAAATGAACTTTGTTTTAAAAATTCTTCATCAAAATTTACTCCTATATAATTAAAGCCTTCCATATCTTTAATACTCTGTGAATTCTTAAAGGTTTCAGAGTTATTTTTCTTAGTATGATAATATTTCTTTCCGTTTGAGAAAAAATATTGGCTTAATAATAATTTAGGTCTTATGGTAAAACTTTCAGAAAAACTTTTTAATCCATTACCATGATCATAGTGTGCATGGCTTATTACAATATAATTTGTTTTATTTAAATCTATACCTAAGTTTTCTGCGTTTTTTATAAAATTTCCACTTTGCCCTGTATCAAATAATATATTGAATTTTGAAGATTGTATAAAAAATGAAAGCCCATGTTCGCATATTAAATTTTTATTATCCCCCAGGGAATTCTCTATTAAAGTAATTATTTTCACAATATCGCTCCTTTATATTTAAAACATTCTTAACTTATAGACTAGATTATTTTTGTGCTATTAAACCATAAAAATTCGCCCCGATGTCTATAGTTGATATGTTTGAAAATCCAAGGACATCTAATACTTTTATTAAATCTGTTTTATCTAATCTATGTTCAATAGGAGGTCCAAACTCATTATTAATTTTCTGCCATTCAACAATAACAATTCTTCCTTTAGGAGAAATACCTTTTTTTATCTCACTTAAGAATGCTTTTTTATCTTCTATCTCATGGAGTACATTACTTATAAAAGCAATAGTTATTTCAGCATCTTCTAATTTAAAATCATTTTCTTTTATCAATAAAATTTTTATATTTGAAATATTATTTTGCTTTATTTTTATTTGAACTTCTTGAAGCATTTCCAGCAAAATATCTAACGCAAATATTTTACCACTATCTCCTACAATTTTAGATGCTGGAATTGTAAAATATCCAATTCCACAACCTATATCAGCCATCACGTCTCCTTGGTGTAATCCAAGTTTAATAAGCGTTTCTTCTGGAGGCAGCAGCTTCCTTCTTTTTGCATTATCAAGTTTATGTTTGTTTTTAACATCGAATTTGTGAATCATTGTTTATCTTCACCTGCCGAAACAAGATAATTTTCAATGGCACTTCTTAATGCCTTGACTCCAAGATTTGAGCAATGTTTCTTATTTTCAGGTAATCCTCCAAGTGCATTTATTATATCGTCTTCAGTAATTGATGATGCCTCCGTTAAAGTTTTTCCCTTTGCAAGTTCTGTGGTCATACTGCTTGTAGCTATTGATGCAGGACATCCATAAACTAGAAACCTAATATCCTCTATTAGGTTATCTTCTACCTTAATATATATATTTAAAGAATCTCCACAAGCTGGATCCCCAGCTTTTCCTTCACCATTTGAGTCATCTAATATCCCTACATTTCTAGGACACATAAAATGCTCAATAACAATATCCGTATATTCACTTGTAAACATATGTCACTTCCTTATCTTTATTCTATAAAGTATTATCATCTGTGTTGTCACCTTTACACCATTTTGCACAAAAATCTGCTTTCTTACTGCATATAACTCTTTGAGACCCACAAATGGGACAAATAAACCTATCCCGCTCATAGTTTATTTCATATATATTGCCACAATCAAAACATTTAAATTTACATAGAGTGGTTGTATAATTTCCTCCACTTATTCTTATAGCATTTCCCTGTGTCAAAGCCTCAGCTGTTTTCTTTCTTGCACTATCAATGATATTTTGAAAAGTTTGCCTTGATACCTGCATTCTTTCGGCACATTCTTCCTGATTTAATTCTTCGATATCTTTTAATCTCATGGCTTCAAGTTCTTCTACCTTTAAAACTGTTTCATTGACTTTACATTTAGCTTTTCCTAATGGTACAAAATAGGTATGTTTTGGAAAAAATTCTACTTTTCTAAACTTTGTTGGTCTTGCCATATTTTATCTCCCTTGCATTTACTACATATTCCACTTAGCATAATGTTTACATCATTTACCTCTAAATTATTTTCTTCTTCAACTTTTTTATTTAGTTTTATATATTCCAGACTTAAATCTACATTATCTATATCTATTATACTATTACACCTGGAACATTTAAAATGAATATGCAGAGGCTTTCCACTAAAAATTTTCATTTCATAGTAATTCATATCATTAATGTTTATCTTTTTTACTATATCTAAATCATTAAACATTTTCAAGCTTCTATATATTGTTGCAAGACCAATGTTGGTGCCCTTTATTCTTTCATAAATTTCATTTACAGATAAATGGGTATCAGCATTTATCATTTCCAAAAGTACTATTTTCTTTTGGGTTGTGAACTTATATCCTTCTTTTTTAATTAATTTCTCATATAAGGAAAGATCCCTATTCATTAAGTTTCCTTAAGTATTACTCATTACAGTGGCCCTCGTGGGCATGTTCGCTGCATACACTGCCTGTGGATTTAAGTTCACCTTTTATAAACTTGTCTACAGCACTGCTGCATAACCCTTCAGCTCCCACAACAACTTCTATTCCACTTTGGCTAAAAAGCTCTTGTGCCGCTGCCCCCATTCCTCCTGAGATTATTACATTTACACCAAGTTCTTTTAAAAATACTGGCAGATATCCTGGCCTATGTCCTGGGTTTGGTACAAATTCCTCATTTTTTACTTTTTCATTTTCTACTTGATAAATTGTAAATCCCTCACAGTGTCCAAAATGTCCACTTACATTTTTTTCTTCGCTTGCAACTGCTATTTTCATAATTATATCCTCCTAGATAATATGTTTTACTTTTATGGAATTAATCCCTATAATGCTTTTTCCATTTGCATCTTCGTCCTATTTTCAGCCATACTAGTATTTTAAAATTTCCTTAGTAAATAAGTTTTTTTATGTTAACCCACATTTCCTTAATGGCATTACACACCGTACTGTCTTTGTAATATATAATAGGTTTCAACTCATTTATAGATTTTATTGCGGTATCATCATAAGGAATTTTTCCTACTAGAACTAATTCTTTTTCTATTACAAATTCCCCTATTTCTTTAGCCATATCTTCATTTATATCATACTTATTTATACAGACCATAATAAGCAGTCCAAAGTTCATACATAATGCTGTTACTCTCATCAAATCTTCAAGTCCGGATTTGGTGGGTTCAGTAACAATTAAAACTGCATCGCTGCCAGTTATAGATGAAATAACAGGACACCCTATGCCTGGTGAAGCATCAATAATTGTTAATGCATCTTTTTCAGCAAATCTTTTTCCATTATTTCTGAGAAAAGTAATCAACTTACCTGAGCCATCACTTCCTATATCCATTTGTGCCCTAGAAATTATACCTTTATCCGATGTTGTAATAAAGGTCCCAGCTGCCTTATTTTCTACCAGTTTAATTGCTTTTTCAGGACATATTAAAGTACATGCCCCGCAACCTTCACAGGAAAAAGTATTTACAACACAATCTTTTATGGCATTAAATTTACATATAACTTCACATTTCCCACATTTAGTACAAAGATACTTGTTTATAACTGCTTTTTTACCACCGTAAAAGTCTCTTTTTTCTATATCTACACCTTCATAAAAAAGATATAAATTAGGGGCGTCTACATCACAATCTATTTTAACCACGCTTTTAGCAAGTTCTGATAGTGCTGTTGCAATTGTAGTCTTTCCGGTGCCCCCTTTCCCACTTAGTACCACTAATTCCACCTCAGCACCCCCAATGTATTTTCTGCCATATTATCAAATAGTTTTTTATATTCAGTATTATTATATAGAATATCTCCCCTGGAATAGATCTCAGCTATATTTTTACTATAATCAATACTGCCTATTAAAGGTATATTTTCTTCTTTACAGTACTCTCTTATTATGTTATCTTCACCATCATCCTTATTTATAACTATTCCAAAAGGAATATTAAATATTTTTACTAGTTCTACTGCCATTTTAAGGTCATGAAATCCAAATTCAGTTGGTTCTGTAACAAGCATTGCACCTTTTGCATATTTTATGGTGTTTACCACATTACAGGATGTACCAGGGCTGCAGTCAATTATATTTACTCCTTCTGGCACATTTTCTAAAAGCTGCTTTATTACAGGTACTGACATAGGTTCCCCTACATTAAGCACTCCCCTTATACACTTTATATTTTGTGTATAACCTTTTTCTATTCTACCACTCTCCCTATACCTATAACTCAATGCCTCCTGCTTGCACACAATTTTACAGGCCCCACAACTGTGACATAGTTTTTGAAATAATATAATGTCGTCTTTAACCTTTGCAAGGGCATTAAATTGACAGACTTCCACGCAGGAACCGCAGGAAATACATTTTTCATCATCTATACACGGATATTCTACTTTAACATGTTCTGTCTTTTCAATATATGGTTTTAAAAATAAAAATCCATTTGGTTCTTCTACATCACAATCTACATAATTAGCATTTAATGCAAGAGCAAGATTTGTAGATATTGTAGTTTTCCCCGTACCTCCTTTTCCACTTAATACTGCTATATTCAAGTTACTTCCTCCTCAAAATTCTATTTTAA
>NZ_JBJHZX010000035.1:0-47254 GCF_045310515.1 Candidatus Clostridium eludens
GAAACCAGTAGATCCTGAGTTTTCTCCCACATTAAATAATATTTTAAAAAAACCGGGTCTATAATATTATGCTTGGGTCTCATTATACAAACATGTTGATTTACTCTTCCACCTACTATATCCTCAGGTACTAAAGTACATCTTAAAGTAGAATTTACATTTGTATTAATCAGTAGGTCTCCCTGTTCTAATTCTATGGTTTTCATCTTTTCTGCCGTATCGGCTTCAATAAACACAAGTCCATTATAATCAAACATATTGTGACATACATTTTGACTTCTTACAAACGGGATTCCAGATTCTTTATAGATTTTCTTACCATCTTTTGGAGTAATTCCTCTGCTTATTTGGGAACAAACATCACCTAATCTAACTTTTTTACGACTATTCTCCATACCCCAGTTCCTCCAAATTAGCTTTTATTGCCTCATCCAACTCATTACTTTCCTTTATCTGTTTATATAGTTTATCTGTAAGTTCATTCATTTTCTTTTTAAAAGGAACATCATTACTTTCCACTGTGACTGTAACATAGTCATTGTTAGTTATGATCTCTCTAATTTCTTCTGTAGAGGAATTCTGAACATCCTTGTAGTTTTCTTCTTTTTTACCTGGATGATGAATATCAACTATCCTTTGAATTCCTTCTGATGTTTGTGCCATTATTACTTCCTCCTAAAGCTGTAAAGCAACAATTTAATATTTACAATTAAATCTATTTTCAAATTCAGTTATTAATTCATCTCTAAATTGAGGGTGTGCAATTTTTATAAGTTCCCTTGCTCTTTCTCTCAATGTTTTACCTTTAAGCCTTGCAATACCATATTCTGTGATTACATACTGAAGATCATTCCTTGAAGTGGTGATTGCCGCACCTTTACTCAAGAACGGAACTATTCTTGAAACCTTACCGCCTCCTGTAGTAGATGATATAGCAAGAACTGATTTTCCACCATCAGCCATACTAGCTCCTCTCATGAAATCAACCTGGCCACCTACACCACTTATCTGTCTTAAGCCTACACTTTCAGCACATACTTGTCCCATTAAATCTATTTCTACACAAGAATTTATACATACTAACTTAGAGTTTTTCATAACCACCATAGGATCATTTACATAATCTACAGGATAAGCTTCTACCATAGGATTATTATTAACAAAATCATATAGTCTTTGCGTTCCCATTAAGAAGGTTACAACTATCTTTCCAGGGTGAAGTGCCTTTTTCTTGTTTGTGATTACTCCAGCTTCAACTAATTCCACAACTCCGTCAGATATCATCTCCGAATGTATTCCAAGATCTTTTTTATTCTTCAAAAACAGGAGTACTGCATCTGGAATAGCGCCTATTCCAAGCTGGAGGGTAGAACCATCTTCTATAAGTGATGCACAATATTTTCCTATTGTTTTTTCCACATCCCCTATTTTAGGAGGTTTTAACTCAACCATTGGACGGGAACTTTCCACTATATAATCAATATCAGAAATGTGTATAAAATTATCACCAAAAACTCTTGGCATATTTTCACTTACTTCTGCAATTACAAGTTTAGCCTTTTCTGTGGCTGCCTTTATATAATCAGTTGATACTCCATAACTACAGAATCCATGTTCATCAGGCTTGCTTACTTTAATAAGTGATACATCTACAGGTATATAATCTTCTTTAAATAATCTTGGTATTTCATGAAAGAAACATGGAATATAGTCTGCTCTACCTGAACTGATAGCTTCTCTTGTTCCTCCTCCTACAAATAGAGAGTTGTAATGTATATGGTTTTCTACTCCTTCTTGAACATATGGTTCATTTTTAGTCATAGGTATCATATTATATAATTGTACACTTCTATACTTTTCCTTATTTTCAGCTAATGCTTCAAGAAGCGTCAATGCTGATGCACAGGCATTACCAAAAACCACCCTATCTCCACAACTTATTTTAGATACAGCTTCATCTGCGCTGACAACCTTACTTTTGTATAACTCCTCCAAATTTTTAAAAATCATTTTTAAAGCCTCCTTTTGAAAAATTGTTTTTATAATTTTTAAATAAAACTTTTTGTAACAATTAAACTTTAAAATTAAAACTTTATCTTATTTTCCATTAAATTATATTGTCTAGTTTAGGTAACGTTTTCTTTGCATGATGTTTTTATATAATATTATATAATAAAAATTGAATTTATAGTTATTTTATGGTATAATAAATTTATAAAATCGTTTAAACTCGTAAGTCACTTTTGTGAATAAGTTAACATAATTAATTATGACTTCACAAAGTAAAGTAACTCGATACAGAAATTAGTCATAAACTATTATTTCTACAATTTTATTTTAACATATACTATAATTTGTACTAATAGTCCTGCTTTTATACAAATCTATAATCTCATAAAAATAACTTTCAACACCACCTTTAAAATAAAATTTTTTCCCTAATAAATTGATAGTTTGTACCAATAAAATTAGCATTAAGCCATAAATTTAAGTTCTGAGGTTGAGCAAAATCTTTATTTCTGGTCAGAGTCATAGAGATTTATGCCAAGTCTTTAATTTAGGTTTTTTGCTTAAATAAAAATACCTTTTTATTTATTTTATAGAAAGGTAGTATATATTTATAAAAAGAGAACACCCAAAGAGTTCTCTTTTTATACCTTAAAATAATAATCTAAAGTTAGAAATAAGATACATCATATACTTAAGGTAATATAGAATCGAAATCTTCCCCACCGCAAGAATTAACAAAAATATTAGGCAGGTCTTCTAGCTCAAATTAATCCTAATTCCTTTGCATTTCCAGCAATATAATTAAGATTTTATCCCCTTATACAATAATGGTGGGCTACATTCTTACATTTTCCCTATTAACTGTTATAACAACACCTAATATTATGTATTAAATTTTCACAAAATACCTATCATTTATTGTAAAATATATCACATAAAATAATCAAAGTCAATATTAATATTGAATAATGTATAAATGCACATAAATAAAAAGTTAAGCAAATAATGCCATTAGAGAACTATCTAATATAACACTACTTGCTTAATATATTTATTAAAAAGACTACATAAGTATTATGATTTTGTCAGAGGCGCTCTTATTCAAGTAAAACCTTTTTTTACCAAGCAATAGACTTTATGGTAAAAAAATCCCTTCAGGATCAATTTTATTGTAAAGTAATTCAACTTGTTTCTTGGTAGGAGGTAATGTTTCTCCAGATACCCTTGACACATTGAGATCAAAACCAACATTTTCAGTAACATCCTTCACGGTAAATCCAGGATGTACTGTTTCAAGGTACATCTCTCCATTTTCATCAAAACGGAATACAGCCATATCGGTAATTACACCAGCAACTCCACCTTGAAAGTATGAACCATAAACTTCTTGTTTTGAACTCCATTCTCCAGAAGGCCATTTCCTTATTTTCCAGCCAGGTGAAGTTATATAATCAACATGCTCTTTAAATCTACGTTTTTCCTGTACCATAATAAATACAGTTCTTTTTGCATAAGCACAGATGTCGGAGTTACCACCACTTCCACTAAACCTTTTTTTAGGGTGATTATAATCACCAATTACTGTACAATTTACATTTCCATATTTGTCAATTTCAGCTCCTCCCAAGAACCCAAGATCAACATATCCTCTGCCAAGCTGACCATAAAATGCATCAAACAATCCAGAAGCTCTGGAAGCCTGATAAGCGCAACGTGCATCACCAACAGAAGTTGGCATATCTAACGGCCTTCCGTCAATACTACCTGCTTCATATACACATACAGAATTTGGAGCATGTTCATGTTGAGCCAAAGTTATGGCTAACATAGGTAATCCAGTTCCTGCAAAAACAACATCACCATCATGAACTTCCCTAGCAGCTGCAGCAGCCAATAAATCTATAGGTTTAAACTCACCTGGTTTACAGTATTCAGCAGAATTACTCATTTATCTCTTCCCCCTCTTTACCCTAGTTGAATAACCCATAATAGAACTTGCACGCAGTTCTTCTAGCTTTTTCACTCCCAATTTTTCTAGATATTCTTCCTGGCTGCTAACACCGAATATCCACTCATCAGCAAATTCATCAAATGCTTCCTGACTACGTACCTTATTAAAATTCTTTAAGAATTCGGCATCTGTATCATAGTAGAACTGTGATCCAGTTGGGTGAGCTGCCCATGGGCATTCAACCACATAATCAATCTGATAACCTGAAGCTATATTTGCAGTAGGATCTCTTCTCAAATATTCATCGGGTACAACTTCTTCACATATTACGATTACTTTTTTACAAGCTTTAATAACTTCTTCATCATTATAAGTCTGAGAGAGTACACGTACAGTGCCTTCATCGCCTACTATAGGTGCATAAACTAAACCTACATCAGGATTTACAGCAGGAAATACTGCACATTCTCCTCTACCAAAGAATGGATCATCTATCATTACATATTTTTTAGCCGGGATATTACGATGTTTTCCATCTCTTAGACCAGCTTTAGCTAACTGATCATATTCTGGATTGAAAATATCACTTCCCATAGCCAATGTACAAGGGAAAAATGGCAATCCCAATGCTCCTGCCATTAATCGTCCAGCATTGTGACCATGACTATAATCATCAACTAAAATTTCCCCATTAATCTGCTTACGTGATAAATTCTCCCCTATTTTACCCAGCATTTCCTGGCCCATAAAAGCGCCTTCCCATATTTTAACACAGCCTGCACCAATCAACAAATCACTGTGGAATCCACCCTGCACTTCAAATAAGTGTAAATCTTTTTTCTTTTGTCTAATTATTTCGTAGCAAAGCGCCACAGGACGTCTCCAAATAGTAAAACCACTAAAAGCAATCTGATCACCATCATTTATCAATGCAGCCGCCTCTTTTAGTGTAATTTTTTTAGGCTTACTCAATTTATATCCCTCTCTTTCTTAATCCATATTTACATATATAAACTTGATTTTCCGTAAAATTATTTCAGATAAGTAATTATTTCAGGAATTTTAGTCATATTTTCAGGTCCATCTTCTGTCATGATAAAACTGCTTTCTGTACCAATCGCTCCTTCCGGAAATACAAATTTTGGTTCTAATGCAAAAGCCATTCCTGGCATAATAGGCATTTTGAATCCTTTTGCCAGTACTGGCCATTCATCTAACTCCAAGCCAATTCCATGCCCCAAAAATTTAACCTTATCCTCTTTATAACCCATAAAGTTATCCTTATATCCCATTTCTTCTGCCATTTTCAGAGCAAGAAAATAGGGTTCCTCCGCTGATATTCCAGGTTTCATAGCTTTTACTACCTCTGATTCAATATAAACCGCATCTTCAAACGCTTTTACCATACGAGGATTAAGTTCCCCCATACAGAATATTCTCGTCTGATCACCCGCATAACCGTCAATAACACAAGTATAATCTATATAAACCACTTCATTACGGTTTACTTTTTTCCACCCAGCGCCCTGAGGAAAGGACAGCGAGACACCCGATCCTCCCACTGGTCCATCAAAAAAACTAGGATAAAATCCACTATCTCCTGTACATACATTGCCATAAAAGAAGTCCTGATTAAATGCTCTAGTTCTACAGCCTGAATAACCTCGCTTACGCATTTCTGCCTCAAATAATGCTGCCAACTCTATTTCTAACATCCCTTCTTTTAAAAAAGAAGGTACAGCCAAAAATGCCTTATCAATTACACTAACAGCATTACGTAAAAGTTCTATTTCGTAAGGCGATTTTATAGCTCTCATTCCTTTAACAATGCCAGAAACATCATAAAATTCAGCATTAGGGAAAATGTTTTTATACGTTTTATAAATATTAAATGGTATTACATCTAACTGAAATCCTATTTTTCTAAAATCTTTATAACCAAATTCTGATAAGATCTCAGGAATTTGTTTAGGATTTTTAATTGGCACAATATTTTTAAGAGGTGATTCATCTTTTCCTCGTCGTAAACTCCTCTTCACCATAAGTACCGGTTCACCACTAACAGGTACATACAGATATGAATTCTGAACCGTACCTGTAAGATAGAACATATCACTATTCAATAAAATAAATGCTCCATTAAGTTCTTGTTCTGTTAGCTTTTTTTGAAAACAGGAAATTCTCATATCAATTTCTGATTTTGGAGTATAGTTCATACTTTATTTTCCTCCTTGTACCTAAAACTACAATTACTTTATTAATTCCGTTTTCATATACCTTTGTGATACTTGCTCAGCTAGTGTATATGGATCCGCTTCTTTGCTAATTAATTTATTAATCATTTTTTCCATTTCTCCATCTGCATTAAGCTTGTTTAACACAGGCTGAAGAATATTGGCCCAGAGCACCTCATTCAGTTCAGCCGTGGCCTTTCGTCGCACACGACTAGATAAAAGTTCGCTTTGGACTAGATATTGATAATGCTCCTCTATCCTGTCACGTAATTCTTCAACATTTTGTGAAAATTTTTTAGGTTCATTAAAACCAGTTACTTTAACAACAGGTATTTTCCAATTCCCACTTTTCGAAGACATAGATATCATGTTTATCAGTTCCTGATAGAGCTTACCGGCACCATCTCTATCTGCCTTATTTATGACAAAAATATCGGCAATTTCCATTAAACCTGCTTTAATAGCTTGAATCTCATCACCCATACCAGGTACTAGAACAACCACCACTGTATGGGCATGATTTATAACATCTACTTCTTGTTGTCCCACTCCACAGGTTTCCACAATAATTTTTTCCTTTTTCAGAGCCTCCATGACATGGATTCCTTCACCAACAGCCTTTGATAATCCACCCATGTAACCTCTTGTGGCTAGACTTCTTACAAATACATCCTTATCCTCAGAATGATTCAACATACGAACTCGATCTCCTAAAATAGCTCCACCAGTAAATGGACTAGTTGGATCAACCGCTAATACACCAATAGTTTTTTTTTCTTTACGACATGCAGTTATAAGTTCATCAATCAATGTACTTTTCCCTGCCCCTGGTGCACCAGTAAGTCCTATTATGTGGGAGCAGCCAGCTGCAGTAAATAGTTCTCTCATAACTACATCAGTACCACTTATTTGATCTTCCAAGTTTCTTATGATATGAGAAGCTGTACGCACATCTCCTGATAGAACTTTTTTACTCAATTCATTCATCATGTTCACATCCTTGGAGTTACATTATTCTTAATCCAGTTAACAGTCTCTTCTAGAGGACTCCCTGGTGTAAAAATAGCCTTAATTCCTGCTTCATACAAAGCTGGCATGTCCTGTTCTGGGATGATACCGCCACCGAAAACACTTATATCTTCAGCTCCTTTTTCCTTTAAAAGCTTAGTTACTTCTGGAAATAAAGCCTTATGTGCACCTGATAAACAGCTTAGACCAACTACATCCACATCTTCCTGAATGGCAACGGATACAATTTGTTCAGGTGTTTGATGACAACCTGTATAAATTACCTCAAAGCCAGAATCACGGAAGCACCTTGCAAGTACTTTGATCCCACGATCATGACCATCAAGTCCTGGTTTAGCAAGTAATACACGAATTTTTCTATTTGACATAACATTTACCTCCCTCAGTTATTTGATTAATATATACCAGGATCACGGTATTCACCGTAAACATCTCGATAAACATTACAAATCTCTTCAACAGTTGCATAGCTTTTAACTGCTTCAATACAATAAGGCATAACATTATCACCTTTCTTACACGCATTTTCCAAGTCTTTAAGAGCTTTAGCAAGCTGATGGTCATCACGTTTTCTTTTTACTTCAGCCAAACGTTTAAGCTGTTCAGCTTCCACAGATTCATCAATTTCTACCATTGGAATATCTACTTTTTCATCCTCTTCAACATATTTATTAATACCAATAAAGACCTTTTTCTTTGCATCAATCTGCTGTTGGAACTTATAAGCCGCATCAGATATTTCCATTTGTGGATATCCTTTTTCTATAGCTGAAACCATTCCACCCATTTCATCAATCTTATTAATATACTCCCATGCCTTCTCTTCCATTTCATTAGTAAGAGATTCAACGAAATATGATCCAGCTAATGGATCTATAGTATTAGCCACACCAGTTTCTTCTGCTAAGATTTGCTGGGTTCTTAAAGCAATTTGAACCGCATGTTCTGAAGGCAGACATAAAACCTCATCTAATGAGTTAGTATGAAGCGACTGAGTTCCTCCCATAACGGCTGCTAATGCTTCAACCGCAGTTCTGATAACATTGTTATAAGGCTGTTGAGCAGTTAAAGAACATCCCGCAGTTTGAGTATGGAAACGCATCCACCAAGAACGAGGATCCTTAGCTTTAAAACGTTCACGCATAAGCTTGGCCCACATTCTACGTGCAGCCCTCATTTTGGCAATTTCCTCGAAAAAGTCAATGTGAGAATTAAAGAAGAAAGATAATCTTGGAGCAAAATCATCAACATTCAATCCTTTACGCCTAACAGCATCCTCTACATATTCCACACCATCTCTCAAGGTGAAAGCTAACTCTTGAACAGCAGTTGATCCAGCTTCCCTAATGTGATATCCACTTATACTTATAGTATTCCATCTAGGTACATATTTGGTACCGAACTCAATAGTATCACTAATGAGCTTTACTGAAGGTTCAGGCGGACACATAAAAGTCTTCTGGGCAATAAATTCTTTTAACATGTCATTTTGAATAGTTCCGCTTATCTTAGTAAGAGGAATACCCTGAATTTGTGCTGATGCACAATACATAGACCACAATATAGTTGCTGGAGGATTAATAGTCATAGACGTACTTATCTTATCTAAAGGGATCCCCTTAATGAGATCCTGAAAATCTTCAATAGTATCTATAGCCACTCCGCACTTTCCAACTTCACCTTTAGCTTTTGGAGAATCACTATTATAACCCATAAGAGTTGGGAAATCAAAAGCCGTACTTAAACCAGTCTGCCCCGTAGATAAAAGATAATGCCATCGTTTATTAGTTTCTACAGCTGTACCCATACCAGAAAACATCCTAAATGTCCAATATTTCCCACGATAGCCAGT
Organism: Candidatus Clostridium eludens; assembly: GCF_045310515.1. Classification (NCBI taxonomy): domain Bacteria; kingdom Bacillati; phylum Bacillota; class Clostridia; order Eubacteriales; family Clostridiaceae; genus Clostridium; species Candidatus Clostridium eludens. The sequence continues at coordinate 9,077 of NZ_JBJHZX010000035.1, forward strand.
AGGATGATTGCCCCTTAAAAATGGATATTGACCTGGATATGCTATATCGTTTTCAAAACTTGTATTTTTAACATCTTCAGGACCATATATTCTCTTTATCGGCAAATCAGAAACCGTAGTCCATTCTTCTTTTTGATCTGCATGTTTAGCAACTGTCTTTTTAACTTCTTCTTCCCATTTTTTGTATAACAAACTAGATTTATCAAGAAATTCTTTATCAAACAATTTCTATTCCCCCCATTTCTTAGTTTAGAGAAATATCTTACAGAACCTCTCTATTAAGTAGTAATTTATAAATATATTTCCCGGCTAATAGCGCGGTTACATAAGATACTTTTTTAAATCAAAACCTATAATTTCTTACTAAGCTTTTATTAAAAAATCAAATTAAAATTAATAACAATAAGCACTTAAATATACTAGAATTTTCAGCTAACAATTAGTATTCTATGCCAGCCCGACCTTCAATTCCAGCTTTATAATGATGCTTAACTTCATTTACATCACTTACCATATCTGCAACCTTTTTGATTTTATCCGAAGCATATCTCCCGGTTAATAACAAGGTTAACTCAAACGGCTTTTTCCTAATTAAATCTATTACCTCTTGTTCAGGAATTAACTTGAAATCAACAGCAACATTAATTTCATCTAAAACAATTAGGTCATATTGTCCACCTTGTACAGCCTCTTGAGCCTTCTGCATACCCTGTTTAGCAAGATCAAGATCTACTGGATCCGGGTTATCTTTCGTTACAAAACTATCAAGACCACATTGAATAATTGTAAGATCCGACAAATATTTTTCTGCAGCCAGAACCTCCCCATATTTTCTTCCTTTCATAAATTGAATAATCAGTACTTTATACCCATGACCAATGGCACGTAAAGCTTGACCAAATGCAGATGTTGTTTTTCCTTTACCATTACCCGTAATTACCATTACTAATCCTCGTTCAGTAACAATATCTTCTGGATATAATGTCCACACATTCTCACCTTCTTTCTTAAATTATTTTAGTCCTGAGCATAACTCTACTGCACAGATAAGAAATAATTCCTTCTTATCACTAAAATATATATCATAGGATTTTCCCTTGTTTAGACATAATTTTTACAAATTACTGAAAACAAAAATATAAATGGGAATCCTCTATGTATCAGCATTAAGACCCTCTCTAGATATTCATAATTCCATAAAACTTGTTATTTTTGTTCTTTTTTTAACAATCTTATATCCTCTGCTATAACTTTCCATTTTATCTCCATTTATTTTATCAGATACTTTTGATTTTTGCAATATAAAAAATTTAATTTTTTCCACTTATACAAAAGTATTGATTAATATAAATATATTTAACTATAAATATATTTATGATTATAATTAAAATTTATTTATAGAATATGACTTACCTTTAAATTATCTGAAATAATTAACTTAGCTTCAGTATTTTTAATTACTTCATTTACCGTGCTTTTTTGAGCTATTTCTTTTAAAACTAGTCCTTCATCCGTAACTTCTATTACAGCTTGTTCTGTAATGATTAAATTCACTACCCCAACGGCTGAAATAGGTAAAGAGCATTTTTCCTTAATTTTAGACAAACCATTTTTAGATTTATGTGTCATAGCAACTACTACTTTTTTAGTTCCCACAAGTATATCTATAGCTCCTCCAAACCCCGGTACATATTTGTCATTTCCATATGGGATTCCCCAGTTAGCTATGCTTCCACCTGAATCTACTTCTAGGGCACCTAATATTGTTATATCTACATGACCTCCTCTTAATATTAAAAAAGATGTAGCTAAATCTACTATAGAACATCCTGGTAATGCAGTTATCGGTGCTCCACCCGCTCCACAAAAAAACGGATCATCTTCTCCATACTTTACACTTGATGTAAAGTTTAAGGCTCCACTTTCAGATTGTAATATAACATTTACTCCATCTGGAATGTAGTTTGCCGCTAAAATAGGAATGCCAAATCCAAGATTAGCTATCATTCCATCTTTTAATTCTTGAGCAGCTCTTTTAGCTATTTTATTTTTTATATTCATTCATAATCCCCCTATCAAAATATCATTTGAACTTATATATCCTATTCCACATTTGCCTCATCTTATACTGATACTGCTCATAACTATATCCCACACATATTGCATTAATAAAAATTCCAGGAGTCTGTATCTCCTCTGGACTGATCTCTCCAGTTTCCACTATTTCTTCAACTTCGGCTATTGTAATATCTGCAGCTGCTGCCATTATTGGGCTGGCATTAGGTGTACCTCTATAAACAAGATTCCCCATCTTGTCCGATTTCTGCGCTTTAATTATAGCTATGTCCGCTTTTAAAGGAGTTTCTAACAAATACTCTTTTCCCTCTACTTTTATTATTCTCTTACCTTTTTCTATTAATGTACCTACTCCCACAGGTGTTAAAATACCTCCTAATCCTGCTGCAGCGCAGCGCACTTTTTCAATAAAAGTTCCTAAAGGATAGTACTCAACTTCAAGCTTATCTTCTATATACTGTTTTACTGCAGTTGGGTTGGTTCCTATATGAGAACCTATAAATTTCTTTACAAGCCCATGATCAAAAAGCAGCCCTATATCGAATCCTCCCCCTGGAAATGAGTTTGTTGAGGATATAAGTGTTAACTCACTTATTTGAAGCTCCACCAGCTTATCCACTGCCATTAATGGTGTATTACTTCCCAAGAATCCCCCAAACATAACACTTGATCCATTTTTTACATATTTTTTTATTGCTTCTTTAATTTCTAGAATTTCTGACATTTTCATATTGTCCCCCCTTATAATACACGTTAATCTTAGCTCATAGTAATTATTTTCCACAACATATGTTCCATATCATTTTATTGCAAATAAATACTATCTGTCAACAAATGGGTATATTCCATGTTAGCAATGGCAGTCTTAGGATAAGTTAGATAACATATAAAGATAAATATTAGTATAAATGATAAAATAGCTGCAAATAATGCAGCTATTAGAAATTATATATTAAGCTTTAAAAACAACTTCCTCCTATAAATTCTCTTAAGATAGAATTATCAGGAACAAATTTTATATCTACAGATTTAAAAAAATGGAGAAAACTTTTAAGTCTTGATGATTCATAGTATACAGGGCTGGAATTTTTTATTTTTAATAATTCTTCCAAGGCATAATCTTTTAATACACAAAGCTCATACACTAGGGTAGAATTAAACATAACATCAGCATTTTCCTGAAATACAAATATATTCTTCTCTTCTCCCCTCTTTATAGAAGGCCACATCTTCAATGTATCTTCCCCGCTGAATCCCCTATAAAGACGATCCCTGACAATTCTCCTTATTATTCTCACATCGGTGGTAGCTATTCTATTGTGATTATCTACATTCAACTGGGTGAGAGCACTTATATATATCTTAAACTTATTTTTGGCCAGTATAGCAGAAGTCAACATTTCATTTAATCCATGTATTCCTTCAACTATAATTACGCCATTAGCTGGAAGCCTTGCCTTTTTACCGCTCCACCTTCTCATTCCTTTTATAAAGTCGAATGATGGAATCTCAATTTCCTTTCCCTCCATAAGAGATTCTAAATGTCTATTAAAAAGCTTTATATCTATAGCATGTATAGATTCGAAATCATAATTCCCATTTTCATCTCTAGGAGTATGTTCTCTATCTACAAAATAATCATCTAGTGAAATTGGAATTGGCCTAATGGCATTTACCCTTAGTTGTATTGAAAGTCTTCTTGCAAAGGTAGTTTTCCCTGAAGAACTTGGCCCTGCAATTAATACAATTTTTACATCTTTTCTTGCAGTTATCATGTCCGCTATATATGCAATTTTCTTTTCATGAAGGGCTTCTGCCACTCTTATCATACTTACAATTTCTTTACTCTCTACTATATCGTTTAAAGAACCTACATCACCTACATCTAATATATTACCCCATTGTTCAGTTTCATAAAATATTTTACTTAACTTTTTATATTCCATAAACTCAGGTAAATTACAAGGATCCGACTCTATAGGATATCTAAGCACAAATCCTGGTTCATAATACATTAAGTCATATAATTTCAATATCCCTGTAGAAAATGCCATAGAGCCATAAAAATAATCATATCTTCCATCTAATTCATATAATTTTACTTTTTCTCCATCTATATGCTTTAAAAGTCTAACTTTATCTTCCATATTATAACTCTTAAAAATCTCTATAGCTTCTTCTTTTTTCATCTCTATCTTCTTTATGTATATATCTTTTTTTATTATCTCATCCATTTTGTTCTTTATAAGTTTTATATCTTCACTGGAAAGTGGAGTATCTTTATGGATCTCCCCAAATATACCTTTACTTAGTGAATGTTCTATAGTAACTTTAGCTTCTGGAAATAAATCATATACAGATTTAATGAGTACAAATTGAAGTGTCCTTACATAAGCTTTATTGCCTAAGTTATCTTTTATGTTTACAATTTCAAAAGTTCCAGATTCATTCAGTAAATTAGTAAATTCAAAATATTTCCCGTTTACCCTAGCTAATACTACTGGTATATTTTGAGTAGGATAATTATTTTTAAATATTTTATATAAGCTAGTTCCATACTTGACTAGTATATCTTTGCTATTTAGTTTAAGTTTCAACATATTGTCTTGTTCTTTTTGTTGAAAATCGTCAATATCTTCAATCTTTAATTCAATCTCTTCATTGCTCATATAAATTTCAACTCCTTTAGTAATATTATTATACTTTATATTTAACCGAAAATGTGCTAATTCTACTTATAATTTTCTATGTTAAATGTAAAAATATAATTATCCATAAAAATTTTCAGAACAAAAATTTATAATTTTAGAAGGTGATGTCTTATGTTTACAATACTCTTTAGAACCATCATTTTATATTTACTAGTTGTAATATCTATGCGCCTTATGGGTAAAAAGCAGATAGGTGAAATGGAACCTTTCGAATTAGCTATAGCAATAATGATATCAGAATTGGCTTCTCTTCCAATGCAAGATACCAGAATTTCTATAACTCATGGAATAATTCCTATAATAACACTTTTAACCTTACAGACTTTAATGGCACTATTCCAACTAAAAAGTGAAAAAATGAGATTATTATTCAATGGTAAACCCAGCATATTAATTGAAAAAGGTACCTTAAACGTAAAAGAACTAAAAAATGAAAAATTTAACCTAAACGATTTAATGGAAGAGCTTAGAATGCAAGGATACTATAATTTATCTGATATAGAATATGCAATACTTGAAACCAGCGGTCAACTTTCAATTATTCCCAAAACAGAACTTGCCCCTGTAACTAGGGCAGATTTAAAAATAAAATCTCCCCAGGATACTTTACCCATAACTCTTGTATTAGACGGAAAAATAAACTCAAGAAATTTAATTAGAGCAAATAAAAATGAAGATTGGCTTTACCAGATGCTGAAAAAAAATAGTATTTACTCTATAAAAGACATATTAATAGCTCTTCTGGATTCAAAAGGAAAATTTTATTATCAGTTAAAAGAAAAAAGTAACTAGGATGTGATTAAATGAAAAGTACAATAGTATCTTTTTCTATATTTATTTTAATGTTATTTTCTATAATATTTTCTATACACTATTTAAACAGCATGTGTGCAAAATTACAAAATTTAAATATGAAAATAGAGCAAGCCGTTGAATCAAATGATTGGGATAAGTCTTATAAAAATTCTGAAGAACTTACGGCAGAATGGAAAAAATATTCTCCAAGATTGTCTATTTTTTCAAACAATAATGAAATCGATGATATTAATAACGAACTTTCAAAACTTATGCAGCACATAACATATAAAAGCAAAGAAGAATCCTTGATATCTATAAGTATAATAAAAAATTCAATTTATGGTATACTTGAGATGCAGCAACTAAACATGCATAATTTATTCTAATGATTTAATTTATGACATTTACAAATAAAACTGCATAAAATTTACTAATAAATACAAGTATATTCATATTGTAGTAAAAATAAAATATTTATGTTATACTATAAGTGTATATTTCATATACTTATAGTACTGTATTAAGTATATAGCATATACTTAATACAGTATCAGCATGATTATTAAATTAAAAATTTTTTTAAAATTAAATTGTAGAAAATAATAAATAGTAAGGTATAATTGAAATTGGAATTAATTATTAATAATACTAGTATTTAAAATCCTATTATGAATATATGTATTTTAACATAAAATATTTTATTATTGAAAGGGTGGAATAGGAAATGGCGTTAGTTACTACTAAAAAAATGTTTGAAAAGGCTTACAAAGGACATTACTCAATAGGTGCTTTTAACATTAATAATATGGAAATAATTCAAGGTGTTGTAAACGGAGCTAAAGCTAAAAACTCTGCTGTTATTCTCCAATGTTCAGCAAGTGCAATAAAATATGCAGGACCAAAATATCTAAAAGCTATGGTAGATGCTGCTGTAGAAGAAACTGGAATAGATATTGCCCTTCATCTAGATCATGGTCCTGATTTTGAAGCTGTAAAATTATGTATAGAAACAGGATTTACATCTGTTATGTTTGATGGTTCACATTTAGACTATGAGGATAATGTATTACAAACTAAACAAGTGGTAGAATATTCTCATTCTCACGGAGTAGTAGTAGAAGCAGAACTTGGTGTACTTGCAGGAGTTGAAGATGAAGTATCCGCCTCATCTCATATATATACAGATCCAGAACAAGCAGTAGATTTTGTAAATAGAACTGGCGTAGATTCTTTAGCTATAGCTATAGGTACTTCCCACGGAGCTTTCAAATTTCCGCCAAATTTCAAACCAAAATTGAGATTTGATATATTAGAAAAAATACAAGAAAACTTACCAAACTTCCCTATTGTCCTCCATGGTGCTTCAGCCGTGGATCCACAAGCAGTGGAAACTTGCAATAAGTATGGCGGAAATATAGCTGGTGCTAAAGGAATCCCTATAGATATGCTTAGAAAAGCTTCTAGCATGGCTGTATGTAAAATAAACATGGATACAGACTTAAGATTGAGTATGACTGCAGCCATAAGAAAAGTCTTTGGAGATAGTCCAAAAGTTTTCGATCCAAGAAAGTATTTAGGTGCTGGAAGAGATGCTGTACAAAAAGTAGTTGAAGATAAAATAGATAATGTTTTAGGTTCGGCAAATTCCTTAGAATAATAACCTTTTAAGAGACTTTCCTCAAATTGGGGAAAGTTTCTTATTTTTTACTAATATCTTATCTAAAGAAGCTTAAAATTTTTTCACAATTTTATTTTATTAAATTAATTATGCTAACTCACTTTTATGGTATAATGCAAAATAAGTAGTTTTGTAAATGGAGTGAAACCTTATGAAAGAATATGAAACAAGAATAATACAAATAGATCCTGAAAACATACGGACTAGACTTAAAAAAGTAAATGCTTTAAAGGTTAAAATGGAAAATCAAATAAATAACATATATGACTTTGAAGACAGAACATTGCTAAAAAATAAAGGTTATGCCAGAATAAGAATTGTAGAAGATTTAATGCATAATTCTACTCACTTTTATATGACTACTAAAAAACTTTTGTGCCAGAATAAATATAAAATAATGGAAGAAAACGAAACAGAAATATTAAATATAGAAGCAGGCAAAAAAATTTTTGAATCTTTAGGGCTAAAACTATTACAATCCATAAAGAAATACAGAGAAAGTTATAAATACAAGCATAGTTTAATTGAAATAGACATAAACGAAACATCCTTCTGTCCGTTTCCTTATTTAGAAATAGAATCAACAAATGACCATGAACTGCATGAAATAGTACACTTACTGGGTTATTCTCTGGATGATACCACATCAGAAACCATATATGAAATATTAGGTAAAAATATACAAGGATAGGAAATTTATATGTTTGGTTATGTAACACCATGTAAAATGGAACTTAAGATAAAAGATTATGAAAAATTCAAAGCTTATTATTGCGGGCTATGTATGTCTATAAAACAAAACTCAGGAAATATACCTAGAATTTCCCTGAATTACGATATGACTTTTTTGGCCTTACTTTTAGATTCCCTTGAATATGATAAGCAAATTTACATAAAGAAAAGATGTTTACTTCATCCAATAAATAAAAAAACTGTTTTAAAGGATAATGTTCCTTTAAAATACGCAGCTTTTTGCAACATATCTCTAAGCTACTTTAAACTTTTAGATGACGTTAATGACGAAAATTCTATTAAAAGTAGAATAATATCTTTATTTTTAAAAAGATATTTAAATAATATGCCTGAAAATTTTAAAAAAACTTTTGAAATTATAAAAAACAAACTTGAAGATTTATATAAACTTGAAAAGAACTTTAAAAATAAATCCATAGACGTTTTATCTCATCCTTTTGGAGATCTTACAGGCTTTATACTAAAATCTTATGATAATGATAAAGATACTAAAGAAGACCTATACTTGCTTGGATACAACCTAGGAAAATGGATATATATTATAGACGCACTAGATGACTTAAAAAAAGATATGTCAAAAAATAAGTTTAATGCTATAAATACCTGTTTTAATAATAAAAACTTGTGTTATGAAAATTTTATAATAGAAATAACACCTAGAATAGATTTTATTTTAGGAACTTGCGCTGCACAATGTATAAATATTTTCAACAAACTTCCTATAAAAAAGAATAAAGAATTACTTTATAATATACTGCAATATGGACTTTTAGATAAAATGGATAGAGTATTTAAAAGGGGTGTTTATAAAAATGAAAAATCCATATGAAATATTAGAAATAAATGAAAATGCTTCAACAGATGAAATAAAAAAAGCTTATAGAACTCTGGCAAAAAGATATCATCCTGACCAATACGGTAATAACCCTCTAAAGGATTTAGCTGAGGATAAAATGAGAGAAATAAATGAGGCTTACGATTATTTAATGAAAAACTCACCAAAAAATACATATAACAGCAGCAAAACTGACCATGGCTATAGTAATTCTAATTCTTCAATTTATCAATCTGTAGAAAATGACATTTATAATGGTAACATTAAAAATGCAGAATCAGTACTTATGGGAATTAATACAAGAGATGCCGAGTGGCATTATCTTATGGGAATTTTAAATATGAGAAGATCCTGGTACAATGACGCTTATAATAATTTAACTACTGCTTGTAATCTTGAACCTAATAATTTTAAGTATCAAAGCGCATTAAATAAACTAAGAGGAATGAATAACTCTTACAGACAACCTTATTATGACACCAGAAGAAGAGATTCTGACATATGCAATATTTGTGCCACTTTATATTGCCTGGACTGCCTTTGCGATTGCGGAGATTGCGGAGGCTGTTAATTGAAGGAAGAAGGGATGAGTTTTCAGTATGGTTAAAAATTCAAATACTACCTCTTATATAGCCAAAGGAGGTCTTTTAACTACAATAGGAGTTATTTTAGTGTATTTAAGCGGGATAGTTCCTATAAACAAAGCTTATCTATTAGCTTTATCTTCATTTATTATACCTTTAGCTGTAATAATTACAAATGAAAAAAATGCTGTAGCGGTTTATATGTCAACTTCCTTATTATCTATCTTAATATGTGGATTAAAATTAACAGTACTATCCTATGTGGTATTTTTTGGGCTTTACGGATTAGCTAAATACCACATAGAGAAGCTTAGAAAACTTCCTATTGAAATTATATTAAAATTAGTGTTTTTCAATTTATGCTTACTAATATTATTCTTATTATATAGTCTATTTTTCCCTGGACTTTTAAAAATAAAAGTCCATTTATATTTAATTATAATAGTTACACAAATAGTATTTTTAATATATGATTACTTATTGACTTTATTTATAAATTATATTAACAAGTATATATTAAAAGCTCTGAAATAATTTATAATTTATGAAAATGAAACTATTGACATATAAATTTATGATGATATAATATTTAGTGTTGAGATTCACATAATATTGCCCATTCGCCAAATGGTAAGGCACCTGTCTCTGGAACAGGCATCTGTTGGTTCGAATCCAGCATGGGCAGCCAAAAGAGGACTCTTATTTTACGGGTTCTCTTTTAAAATAACTTTTAAACTACAATAATTAGTAAAATTTTTAAAAAAAATTATATTTATATACAGACTTATACAAATTAATTCTTGACAAAAAGTTAATTAATGTTATAAAATGTAAAATAATTCAATACTTAGCTTTGAAGAAGGAATAGTAGTATTTATATCACCAAAGAGAGCTGTTGCAAGGTGAAAAACAGCGTGAACAGAATATGAACTCACCTTAAGAGCTTATCTGAAAAAATCAGATACGGTAAAAACCGTTATTTATTTGAGGGAAATCAATTTTATTGATTTAATTAGAGTGGTACCGCGGAAAATAGCTTTTTCGTCTCTTATATTTTAAGAGATGAAAAGCTTTTTTATATTCTAAAACTATACTGAAATAAAAAAATGTGGAAGTCCAACTAAAGATTATTAGAAAACTACTGTTTCTTATCAGATCTGTTTAATTCATAAAATCACAAGTAAAGGAGAAAATATCATGTACAGTACTAAAACAGATAAAAAATGGCAAAACAAATGGGAACAAACAAATATTTATACATTTGATGAAAAAAAATCAGATAAAAAATTATATACTTTAGAAATGTTTTCTTATCCTTCTGGGAGCAACCTCCACGCCGGTCACTGGTTCAACTATGCCCCTGTGGATTCCTGGGCAAGAATGAAAAGAATGCAGGGATACAATGTATTCCAGCCAATGGGATTTGATGCCTTTGGCCTTCCAGCTGAAAACTATGCTATAAAAACCGGCATACACCCAAAAGATTCTACTGAAAAAAATATTGATACTATGGAAAAACAACTTAAATCTATGGGAGCTATGTTTAATTGGGAAAATGAAGTCGTCACCTGCCGTCCTGATTATTATAAATGGAATCAGTGGTTATTTTTACAATTATACAATCATGGATTAGCTTATAGAAAAAATGCCCCTGTAAACTGGTGTCCCAGCTGTAATACAGTACTTGCCAACGAACAAGTAAAAGAAGGCGAATGTGAACGCTGTAGTACGGAAGTCACAAAAAAAGATTTAACACAATGGTTCTTTAAAATTACAGATTACACTGAAGAATTACTTAAGGATCTTGACAACATAGATTGGCCGGAAAAAACAAAAGCTATGCAAAGACACTGGATAGGTAAATCCACAGGTACAGATGTAACTTTTAAAGTAGTAGATTCTGACATAGAATTCAATGTATTTACTACCAGAGTTGATACCTTATTTGGTGTTACCTACGTAGTTATATCTCCTGAAAACAATCTAGTGGACAGTATAACCAAAGAAGAGTATAAGGACGAAGTAGAAAAATACAGAGAAGCTGCTAAAAAGCAAACTGAAATTGAAAGGCAATCAATTACCAGAGAAAAAACAGGTATATTTACTGGTTCTTACGCTATAAATCCTATAAACGGAAGAAAAGTCCCTATATGGATAGGAGACTATGTGCTGAATACCTACGGCACAGGTGCTGTAATGGCAGTTCCAGCTCATGATGAAAGAGATTTTGAATTTGCTTCAAAATATAAATTACCTATTGAAAGAGTCATAGAAGGCGGTTCCTCTCTTCCACATATAGAATATGGAAAAATGATAAACAGCGATAAATTTAATGGATTATATACTCCAGAGGGAAAAGAAGCCGTAACTAAAGAATTAGAGAATATGGGTATAGGTTCCGGAAAAATAAACTATAGGCTAAGGGACTGGCTTGTATCAAGACAAAGATATTGGGGAACACCTATACCTATAATACATTGTGAAAAATGTGGTACAGTTCCCGTACCAGAAAATGACCTGCCAGTTGAACTTCCTTACGATGTACAATTTTCTCCTGATGGAAAATCTCCTTTGCTAAAATCAGAAGAGTTTATGAACACCACATGTCCTAGTTGTGGTGGACCTGCTAAAAGAGAAGCTGATACATTAGATACCTTTGTGTGTTCTTCCTGGTATTATTTAAGGTATGCTGATAATAAAAATACTGAAAAACCTTTTGACAAAGATAAAATAAATAAGATTCTCCCTGTAGATATGTATGTAGGTGGTCCAGAACATGCATGCATGCACCTTTTATATGCTAGATTTATCACCAAAGCACTTAGGGACATGGGTTTTTTAAGTTTTGATGAGCCTTTTTTATCCTTGAGGCATCAAGGCTTAATACTTGGACCTGATGGACAAAAAATGAGTAAATCTAAAGGTAATACTATATCTCCAGATGACTGTATACAAAAATATGGTTCAGATGTATTTAGAATGTACCTGATGTTCGGTTTTGACTATAGTGAAGGCGGAGCCTGGAATGATGATGGAATTAAATCTATGAGCAAATTTGTAGATAGAATTGATAGAATTGTAACCATGGCAAAAGAAGTTATAAATGCTGGAGACGCTAATAAAACCATGGGTACTGCAGAAAAAGAATTAAATTATGCAAGAAATTTTTCCATAAAATCTGTATCAGAAGATGCCGGCAAGTTTCAATTCAATACAGCCATTGCCAGAATTATGGAATTCACAAATTCACTTTATAAATACATGCAGGAACATAATAAAAATACATCCTTTTTAAAAGACACTATACTTGATTTTATAAAAATAATAGCTCCTTTTGCACCTCATTTTGCAGAAGAACAATGGGAAAAACTAGGACAGAATTATTCTATATTTAACGAAAAATGGCCTGAGTTTGACCCTAAAGCTTTAATAAAAGAAGAGGTAGAAATAGCTATTCAAATAAATGGCAAAATTAAAGCTAAAGTAAATATACCTACAAATTTAAGCGATGAAGAAATAAAAGAGCTATCTCTTTCCAACGAGGATATTAAACCTTTATTGGAGGGAAAAGATATAAAGAAAGTTATAGTAGTAAAAGGAAGACTTGTAAATATAGTAATTAAACCTATTTAACCACCAGAACACTGGTGGTTTCTTTTTAAGACATATACTTTTATTATTTGTACATTCTGAGTAATTTTTCTGTGGCCCTTAATAAATTTACTAATTCAAACACTTCTCCTTCTTCTATTAATTTGTTTAGCTGACCTTGATATCTGGTTGCTTCAACTAGTTTACCCATAGATGACAAAGTCAATATATTATTCATTATATCAGAAACTAAACTTGATTTTACTTCAAATAGTTTTTGAGCGTCTTTTATTTCATCTTTAATTTCAAGCATCTGCTGATCCAGCTGAAATGCTGCATCTCCTGCACTTTTAAGTTTTAACTTGATATCATCCGGTATATCTTGTTTATATTTGTAGTTTAAAGAATGCTCTATGGTAGCCCAAAAATTCATAGCAAGTGTTCTTATTTGAAATTCAGCTAATATTTCCATTTCTCCATCAGCCATATTAACCGGATATTTAATTATAATATGATAACTTCTATAACCACTTTCCTTCACATTAGTTATATAATCTTTTTCATACATTATACTCATATCTTTTCTGTTTCTTACTATCTCAACTACTTTTTCTATATCATCTACAAACTGGCACATAACTCTTATACCCGCTATATCCTCTATCTCATATCCAATTCTATCTAATGGTATATTAAACTTATTGGCTTTTTCTAATATACTGGATATCTCTTTTACCCTACCTGTAACAAATTCTATTGGCGAATATTCATTCCTTTTTCTATATTCTCTTCTTATACTTTTAAATTTTACTTTTAATTCTTCAACAGCTTGATCATACGGTATTAAAAATGTTTTCCATTCCCCTATAGCCATATAGACTCACCCCCCAACAGATATTATCATCAAATCTTACAATACTATTATACCAAATATAGCAAAAACATATCATTTTAGCAGTATAATTTAATGCTTATTTTTGATATAATAATTGTACTAATTTGTTGGAGGTGATACAGACATGTTTGAAAAAACATCTTCAAATTCAGACACTTCAGCTCATGAAGATGAACTATATGAAAAAGATAAACAGAAATTGTTGCTTTATAATAAAAAAATAACTTGTCCTGTTTGCGATACAAAATTTAATGCTAGGGCCATAAAAAAATCCTCCTATAGAATATTAAAAAAAGACTCTGACTTTTTTATACGATATTCAATTATAAATCCTTATTTTTATGATGTATGGGTATGTGATACCTGCGGTTATGCTGCCATAAAAACTGACTTTGAACATCTAGACGATTTTGATGCAAATACAGTAAGAAATGAAATTTCACCTAAATGGCATAGTAAATGTTATCCTGAAGTATACGATATAAACTTAGCAATACAAAGGTACAAACTATCCCTTTTAAATTACCATGTTATTAATGCTAAATCCAGTAAAAAGGCAATTAATTTACTAAAAATAGCCTGGATGTACCGTCTTAAAGAAGATAAAAAAAGTGAATTGGAATACTTAAAACATGCATTGGAAAATTTCAACGATGCCTATTCTAGCGAACACTTTCCTATATGTGGTATGAACAGATTTACTACCATGTACCTTATAGGAGAACTGTACAGACGTACAGGTAAAGAGGATGACGCCTTATTGTGGTTTGGCCAGGTAATAACCTCACCTCTAGCACCTCAAAAAATTAAAAATATAGCCCGTGATCAAAAAGATTTGATAAAAAGCAAAATTGAAGATACTAAACCTGAAGATAATTTAAAAAATAATAAAAAGCAGAGTATTTTTTCTAAATTTCACAAATAATAAAAAAAATTTTACAGGTTAGATGCAAATAACTTTGTAATATAACCTGTAATTTATCCGAATGCTATCATTGCTAATACCCCTCCTCTTCAAAGTTGGGTATAAGCACTGCTACGCACCTGGATAAGTTCTTCCCCTAAAGGATAACGTATTCTAAGTGCTAAAGACACTAAGAATACTGTTAATAAGGTTCAGATAGAGAAAAGCATTCCTCATGAGCAAACTCCACCTGAACCTAAGAATCACTTGATCCTAAATTATCTTTATTGGACAAAAATCTATACAATCTGCAGAAGTTAACATGTATTCCACCCCATTTATAAATCCCTTCACTGATCTTGAAAGAGCTTCTCCATGGAGATGTCCATATATAACTTTTTCCACGTTATACTCCTCAAATATATATCTAAATCCAGAGTTCATAAACTTTTCCCCTACAGGGGGATAATGAATCATTACTATAAATTTATCATATCCAGCCTCCACTGCACAGTTTAAAGAATTTTTCATTCTTAGAAGTTCTCTATTATATATTTTATCATCATGAGTCGAAAAGTTTTCGCTGCCAGGACAATTCCATCCCCTGGTACCGCATATTGCATAATCTTTATATGTAAAAAAATTATTCTGTATAAAATCCATATCTTCATACAGATTATTTAGCTTAGTAATACTACCCCACCAATAATCATGATTACCTCTCACCATGATTTTTCTTCCAGGCAAATTATGAATCCACTCTAAATCACCAAATCCTGTTTTCATATTCATAGACCAAGATATATCTCCCGCTATAAGTATTGTGTCCTCATAAGTTATCTTACTCATCCAATTTTTTTTAATTTTTTCATCATGCTCAATCCAGTTATGCCCAAAAACATCCATGGGTTTATTGCCTGTTATATCTAAATGCAAATCTGATATCGCAAATAAAGCCACATAATCACCTTCTACTTATATTTTTGTCTATATCTATCACATAAGCTATTACTTTTGCCACTGCATCATACAGTTCAACAGGTATACTATCTCCCACATCTACATTACTTAAGAGATTAGTAAGCTCCTGGTCATAAACTATAGGCACATTACTTTCTCTGGCTTTATTTAATATATTATCCGCTATTTGTCCAATGCCTGCCGCAGTAACCATAGGTGCTTCATAATTTTGCTCATATTTTAAAGCCACTGCCTTTTTTCTCTTTTTCATAACATTCCCCTTACTTATTGTGAGATATCTCAATTTATAACTCAATCATTTACAATTTCCAAAAAAATATATGCTTATAATAATCAAACCCTAATATTTAATGTTCCTATATCATTATCATCAAAAAACTCTCTGCAAGTAGATATATTCATTTCTTCTTTCTTTTCATAAAACGCAACATCTATATTATACTTCATGTTTGATAAACTCTCCAGTATTCTTTTATGTCCCTGTGACAGTAGATTTAGCCATTCTTTACTACACTTAATGTCTATATTCATTTTACTATTATTTACTGTTAAATAGGCATCTACTACTCCCATATTCTCAGTACTTATAGATGTAATTATTTTAACATTAGTGGAATCTATTTTTTTTCCTTTTTTTCTATCATCTTTAATCATAAGTTTACACTGATAATCTGTATCATTCAGATTTATAGGTAAATCCATATAATAATATGAGTTAGAAATAGTATTAAATAATTTAAAATCATTTATATTATTGTTTAATTGGTAAATTATATTTTTAGAAAATTCGTTTTTACCATCACTCTTTTGTTCTAAAAACTGCCTTATAATATCTTTTATTTCATCTGTTTTCGCATTTACCTGATCTTTTATCTGACTTACAATTTCATCTATGTTCTCAGCAATAATATTAGCATTTCTAGCACTATGGGAAGACATTTCCTTCATCTTTCCATCAAAATCTAAAGTATTACTCAATACACTTTTATTATTATTTTCATATGTCTGTTTAGAATCAACATTTTCATTTATATCCAATTTATTCCTATTATTAACCTGCAGCTTTTCTTCGGTATTTACGTTTTTTACTTCATCTAAAATTTTATTTAATTTATCGGACTCTGTATTATTTTCAATTACACTAGACTTTGTATTAACATCTAATTTTGGTTGATTTGAATAATTAATTTTTTCATCAGCTTTTAAAGTATTTACTTTATTGCCAATACTATTATCTTCTCCATTTTTATATGAATTAGATTGTTTCACATTATCATTGTTTTCCTCATTATTATAAATTGATTTATCGCTTTTTAAAATATCTCCTAAATACTTAATTTCGTTATATATGGTACTATCCTTCTTAAATACATTATTAAAACTTTTTATATTATCTTCATTTAATTCCACATTATTTTCTAAAAAAATAAATAAATCTTCCTTATCTATGTTTTTCAATTCATTAAAAAAATTTTTTAGAGTGTCTTTTATCGCATCTCCTTTTTGGCTATCAGGATTTATACTTTTACTAAGCAGATAATTTTGTATAAATACATCTTCCTCCTTTGGGTATTGTTTTATTTTATTTATAAAATCCAATATAGTTTTTATATTGGAGATATTCTCCTTAGTAAGTGGTATTTCACTTTTAACCATCTTTTCTATGATTTCATAATCTTCACTGTTTAAGTTAAGAGAATTTTCTTTAATGAAAAGTTTTATAGAATCCTTACTTTCATTTTGCTGGCTTTCTTCTGACTTAACAACTTTTAATTTAAGCTTATCATTTTCAAAACCTTCTACTTGTAGTCTTATAAGTTTATTTTCTAAAATACTTTCAGGATTGTCTATTTCCGCTGAAAACTGCCATCCGTCCAAGAGTTTCAAAAGTATTTCTCCTGTTAATTTATTCAGATTTAAAACCCTAGCAGAAAATTTCTCTCCTATCTGAAAAGACAACTTTGTAGATATTTGTTTGCTATTAGCATTATATACACTATTTATATTCCATATTCCCGCCAACTTAATCACCCTTTGTAATTTGTTAAAAATATTTCTTAATTAAAATTATATAAATTATCGTATAGAATTACTATTTCATAAACATAAAAAATCCGGAGTAACCCCCGGATTTTTATTAATTATTATGTTCTGTTAAATTTTCGCTTTTTCTGATTTGCTAAATTTGCTATGCTCTTGCTTTAACAGTGGAGAAACACTCTTATAAAGAACTAGTGTAAGGATAGTAAGGGCTATGCCTTTCAACAAGTTAAATGGTACAATAACAAATAATACAAATGTAGTTAAATCTGTTACAATACTGTTTAATTTTCCTGCTGCTGCAACCATTGCACTTATAGGAAATTTAAAGAGTTTCTCATAAAGCGGAAGCAATATAAAATAATTTAACAATGCAGCAGCTATTGACATAGTAACAGTTGCTGTTCCCAAACCAATTATTGCCGTCTTTTTAGTTTTATTTCTATTATACATATATCCTGCTGTAAAAACCAAAACTGAACCCACAGCAAAATTTGCTAATTCTCCTACAAACCCGGTTGTCCCATCAAATATTCCATGCAGTACATTTTTTAAAAATTCTATGGCAATTCCAGCTCCAGGTCCCAATGCAAAAGCTCCGATTAAAGCTGGTAAGTCACTTATATCAATTTTCAAAAATGATGGGAATATTGGAATTGCAAATTCCATGAACATAAGTAAAAATCCTATTACACCTAATAATGATACCTTAACTAACCTATTCAATTTACTATTATTCATATTAAATACCCTCCTAAAATATTAAGTATAATCTTCTAGGTGAACAGTTCAATAAAAAAAACCTGGCAAAAATACCAGGGCTAATAAACATACTATTCTCTCTTCTTCCATCCAGACTGTACTGTCGGCCCCTGAATTTCACAGGATCATGCTGTTTAACAGCTCGCGGGCTATACCGCCGGTGGGGAATTCCACCCCGCCCTGAAGATCATATTTTAATTTCAACGATTTCATTATAATACTTTTAACGACAAAATTCAATACATTGTTAAAATAATTTTTATTTATTAATAAATATTGATATCTATTTCATGCTTAACGCAATTCTTTTCCTTTTTTCATCCACTTCAAGCACAGTTACATTTACAATATCTCCTACTTGAACTACATCTAAAGGATGCTTTACAAACTTATCAGACATTTGACTTATATGTACCAATCCATCCTGGTGGACGCCTATATCTACAAAAGCACCAAAATCTGCTACATTCCTAACTGTACCTGCAAGTACCATTCCCTGTTTAAGCTGGCTCATATCAACTATTCCTGTTTTCAATATGGGTTTCGGTAATTCTTCCCGGGGATCTCTTCCTGGTTTTTTTATTTCTTTTATTATATCTCTTAAAGTTGGAATTCCTACACTAAGTTCCTTCGACACACTATCTATACTAATTTTTTCAATTCTGTTATCTATGTCTGTAAGGCCGCTATTTTTTAAATCTTTACTGTTATATCCAAGGGTTTCTAAAAGCTTTTTAGCAGCGCTATAGGATTCTGGATGCACCGATGTATTATCAAGTAGTTCATCACTTTCCATAACCCTTAAAAATCCTGCACACTGTTCAAAAGCTTTTGCCCCCAGCCTTTTAACTTTTAAGAGCTCTTTTCTATTTTTGAACTTACCATTTTCTTCCCTATAGGCTACAATATTCGCAGCTATACCTGAATTTACCCCCGATATATAGGATAATAATGATGTTGTTGCCATATTTAAATCTACACCTACACTATTTACACAATCTTCTACGATACCCTCTAAGGACTCATCTAATTTTTTTGGAGAAACATCATGTTGATATTGACCTACTCCTATAGATTTAGGATCTATTTTTACAAGTTCCGCTAGTGGATCCTGCAGTCTTCTTCCTATGGATATTGCGCCCCTCAAAGATACATTTATGTCAGGATATTCTTTGGCAGCTAGCTCTGAAGCAGAATATACAGAAGCGCCAGCCTCAGATACCACTACATAATAGAGAGTCTTATTCTTTTCTTCTTTTACTTCTTTTATAAGTCTTACTATTACTTCTTCTGACTCTCTGCTTGCAGTTCCATTCCCAAGAGATACAACACTAACATCATATTTATATACTAAGTTCTTCAATATCTTTATGGCACCTTCTATATCATTTTGTGGCACAGTAGCATAAACTGTAGCTGTATCCAAAAGTTTTCCCGTATCATCTAAAATTGCTATCTTACATCCTGTCCTAAACCCAGGGTCATATCCAAGTACATTTTTTCCTTTTATAGGAGGCTGCATTAAAAGTGCCTTTAAATTTGCCTTAAATATCTTTATGGCACCTTCTTCTGCTATATCTGTAAGCTGGGTTCTTATTTCTCTTTCAACAGAAGGATATATAAGTCTTTTTAAAGAATCCTCTACACTTTTTTCTATATAACTATCAGTTACTTTATTTCCCTTTAAACATTCACCCTTTAGATATTCTATTATTCTATCCATATCGCAAGTTATTTTCACAGATAAGACTTTTTCTTTCTCTCCCCTGTTTATAGCAAGTATTCTGTGTGGGGGAATAGACTTTACGGCTTCACGGTAATCATAATACATTTCATACGGAGTTGGTTCTTCACTTTCACCTTTTGTTTCAATTGTTCCATTATCTTGGACAAATTTTCTCATCCACTTTCTATATTTGGCTTCATCGGATATGATTTCACTTATTATGTCTACTGCTCCCGCAAGTGCATCTTCTATGGAATTTACTTCTTTTTCTTCATTTATAAACTGCTCTGCATATTTCTCTATGTTATCTGCAAAATTACCACTTAATATTATTTGAGAAAGTGCTTCTAAGCCTCTTTCCTTTGCAATAATAGCCCTGGTTCTCTTTTTTGGCTTATAGGGTCTATATATATCTTCAACCTCTGTTAAAGTATTGGAGTTTTCTACGGATTTTCTCAATTCTTCTGTAAGCTTACCCTGTTCTTCTATTATTCTCAGTACATCTTCTTTTCTAGTATTAAGATTTCTAAGATATGTAAGCCTTTCTGCTAGTTTTCTTAAAGTGATATCACTCATACTTCCTGTTAATTCTTTTCTATATCTAGCTATAAAGGGTACTGTATTACCTGAATCCAATAATTCTATTACATTATCTACATATTTTTTATTTACGTCCAGTTCCCTAACTAATATGTCTGTTATATTGTTCATTTTGACCTCCTGCCCAATCTTATTGATTGTATTCAATTTATGTAAACATCCTGTTAATTAACTTTTAAGTAAATTTAGGGTAAAGGTTTTATAAATTTATATAAAGCTAATTAACTAAAAATATATTACAACACTTATATAGATTTTTGCAAATTAATATAGACTTATCTTTTAGCATATGAAAAACTTCTGTGCAATTTTTATGTACTATAACACTTCCCAAATTCCTTGCTGTAAAAATTTATCTGCTTTCTCTTGGGCCTCACTTACAATATCATTGTTATATCCTAAAATACCTAGAAGTTTTATAGCATTCTGGGTTGTGGCCCTACCATTATGAATTTTGTAGTCAAATAATATTTCACCATTTACAATTTTCTCTTGAAAATGATAATTCTTAAAGTACATTTCCAACATGTAGGTAAGCTCTATATCATGGGTAGCAGCTATGCATATACAGTTGCTTACAGTCAAATATTTTAAAACTTGAGAAGAAGCCGCTATTCTTTCCACCGTATTAGTTCCTCTAAGTATTTCATCCACAAAACATATAGTTGGTATTTGTTCGTTTAAACTATCAATGATTCTCTTCAGCGACTTAGTTTCTGCAATATAATAACTTTCATTGGTAAATATGTTATCTTTAAGTGCCATGGAAGTATACAATTTTACATAACAAGATTTAAAATACCTTGCAGTACAAGTACATATAGTTTGAGCAAATATTATATTTATAGCAACAGTCTTCAAGAAAGTTGATTTTCCTGAAGCATTTGAACCCGTAATTAAAATAGAATCTAAAATATCTATAGAATTCCCTATAGCACTTTTTATAAGAGGATGGACTATATCATGAATTTCAATATTTTGTTCTTTTTTTTCACTGCACTTATATAATTGAGGAACAGCATAAAACTGCAACCTGTCCCTATAGGAAGCAATTGCTATACAACTGTCCAAAATTCCTACTAACTGAAATATAACTTTAAATTCATAACTTTTTTTCTCAAGGGCAATACACATTTTTTCATAATTTACCAAATCCCTTAAAAAAAGTATATTAGCATACTCAAACATCAAGGATATATCTGTACCATTATTATTTAAATTGAAAGATACATTTTTGATACTTCTTATGGAATTTAAAGAACCTTTAATTTTTTGGTTATAATATTCTAAGTTACTTATATTTTGTTTTAAAATTGAATTAGCACATTTTATTATTTTAATCATATAGATAAAATCCCGTAACTTATGGTCTATCTTATTTTTTTCATTATAATGTACTGCCATGTTTATCCCAAAAAATATTATTAACCAGGCACCTGCCAGATGTATATTAAAAAAAACTAAAATTACTGACACTAGAGGCATAATTCCTAATATTCTATAAATAGTTAAAGAGGATTTTCTCTTTTCACTGCCACTATAAAAATAATCAGTTATGGAGAGTCCTCTCCTTTTCCCAAGTTTAGCCAGTAAATATTGAAGGCTTTTTCTATCATCCTCATGATCTTTAAAAAAATTTATCATTTCATGTCTATGTTTAAGTTCTTCTTCATTATATAATGGCTCTCTTAAAATAGTATATAGACACTCTTCCCCTGGAGTACTCTCTGTGCTATTCACATCCTGAAAAATTTCATTCATATCTAAATCATTCCAGGTGATTTCATCAATAAAGAAATTTTCCTTTCCATGCTGGATTCTATTGATGAAATACTTTGATATACTGGCCATATCTTCCCCGTTGTACTTTTTTTCTGGTTCTTTTCCCCACTGTAATATTATTCTTTTTCTAATTTCACTATTGTTCTTTATATCTGAACTCGCAGAAATGAAAATCATTACTATGTATCCTATAACAGCTTCCATTTCATTTTTTCTCCTCATTTCTAATTTTTTCATACTTTGCAAATTTAAATATACCTCTTGATTTGGGAATATAATTGATTTGTATATAAAACAAATTAATGCAAGCCGCACACAAATATCAGCAAAATTACAAATTGCTATAGAATTAATTAAATAATCTCTAATATAACCAAAATCAACTATATTATACCATTTATGTGCATATACAGCAAAGATAAATTAGACTGCTATAAAATCCGCAATAAAAAGATGCTCTCGGGTTACAATTACCCTCAGCACCTTTTTACTATTTACCACTTTGTTGTTTTAAATAACCCTTTATAAAAGTATCTATATCACCGTCCATTACAGAAGATATATTACCATTTTCTACACCAGTTCTATGATCTTTTACCAAATTATAAGGATGAAATACATAAGATCTTATCTGGCTTCCCCATCCCATATCCTTAAGTTCTCCTGTAAGATCTTCTATTTTATCTTTATGAGCTCTATCTTTTAAATCCACAAGCTTTGCCTTTAATACTTTCAATGCTTGATCTTTATTATAATGTTGGCTTCTTTCATTTTGGCACTGTACAATTATTCCAGTAGGTATATGAGTTATCCTCACAGCAGACTCAGTTTTATTTACATGCTGTCCTCCTGCACCTCCTGACCTAAATGTATCTACCTTTAAATCCTCAGGTCTTATTTCTATGTCCTGATCACTTGTGAGTTCAGGAAGCACTTCTACAGATGCAAAAGAAGTCTGTCTCTTTCCATTGGCATTAAATGGTGATATCCTGACCAAACGATGAATACCTTTTTCACTCTTTAAATATCCATAGGCAAATTCTCCAGTAATACTAAGAGATACACTCTTTATTCCTGCATCCTCTGCTTCAAGCATATCTAGAGTACTAACTTTATATCCTTTTCTTTCTGCCCATCTTGTATACATCCTCAATAGCATTTCTGTCCAATCCTGTGCGTCTGTGCCTCCAACACCTACATGTAAATTTAATATAGCGTTATTTTTATCATATTCTCCACACAAAAGTATTTCTGTTTTAAATGCGTCAACCTGAAACTCTATATCTTTTATATCATTTATAACTTCTTCAAAAGATACCCCATCATCCTCTTCTTTTATAATCTCTAATAAAACCTTAGCATCTTCCACCTTTTGTAGTAATAAAGTATATCTATTTAGTCTACCTTCTAGATCTTTTTCCTTACTGGCTACCTTCTGTGCAGTATCTATATGATTCCAAAAATCAGGTTCTTGCATTTTTGCCTGTAATTCCTCTATTTTGTTTTTCAAATTATCTAAGTCAAAGAGACTCCCTTATTTCTTTTATATTTTCACTTAAACTATTTAACTTATTAAGGCTTTCCTCTAATTGCAACAGCATACAATCACCTTCCATTTATATATTTTAAATAACTCTTCCACAACAATTTTTATATTTTTTCCCACTACCACATGGACAAAGATCATTTCTCCCTACAGTCTTTTCTTTCTTCACAGGTTTTTTTCTTGCAGAATCCTCTCCTTGATTGGTAATTACATTTTTAATTACTCTTTCTCTTTCTGGAGCCTTCTCAATTTGTACATGAAGTAGATATTTTATAGTATCCAGCTTTATATTATAGATCATTTCCTCAAACATTTCACTGCCTTCAAACTGATATGCCTGCGCTGGTTCCTGCTGTCTATATGCCCTAAGTCCAATAGCCCTTTTTAAATGTTCCATATCATCTATATGATCCATCCATCTGGTATCAACAACTCTTAACAATATTACTCTTTCAATTTCCCTCATCTGTTCTGGAGTAAACTCTATTTCTTTCTGTTCATAGATTTTTTGAGCTATTTCTATAAATTTATCTTTAATTTCTTCATTAGAAAGATTTGTAATATCCTCTGCCTTAATAGAACCCTTAGGTATGTATATATCCTCAATATATTCAATGAGTTTTACTATTTCATCCTCAAACTCCTCTTCTACACCGGATATATGGGAATCTACAATAGAATTTATTAAACTCTTTATCATATCCTGTATATCATTTTTTAGATCTTCTCCTTCAAGTACTTGGGATCTCTGCTTATATATAATTTCTCTTTGCTTATTTATTACATCGTCATATTGAAGTAAAGTTTTCCTTATATCAAAATTATTGCCTTCTACCTTTTTCTGTGCATTTTCTATAGCATTTGAAACCATTTTACTTTCTATAGCTTCATCATCTTTAAGTCCTAATTTTTCAACTATACCTTGAAGTCTATCTGAGCCAAATATTCTCATAAGATCATCTTCCAGGGATACATAAAATCTTGACATACCTGGATCTCCCTGACGTCCAGAACGTCCTCTTAACTGGTTATCAATTCTCCTTGATTCGTGCCTTTCTGTTCCTATTATTTTCAATCCGTCTAAGGCAATTACTCCCTTTCCCAATTTTATGTCAGTACCACGTCCTGCCATATTAGTAGCTATGGTAACAGTTCCCTTTTGACCTGCATAAGAAATTATATCTGCCTCTTTCTCATGAAATTTTGCATTTAGAACTTGATGTGGTACTCCCCTTTTCTTCAACATATCTGAAAGAAGTTCAGATTTTTCTATACTTACTGTACCTACTAGAACTGGCTGGCCCTTTTTGTAAGTCTCATATATTTCGTCAGCTATGGCTTTGAATTTACCTTTTGCACTTTTATACACCACATCTGGAAAATCTTTTCTTATTATTGGCTTATGAGTAGGTGTTACTATTACATCCAATCCATATATATGTCTGAATTCATTTTCTTCAGTCTGTGCAGTACCAGTCATACCTGACAATTTGTTAAATATTCTGAAGTAATTTTGGTAAGTAATAGTAGCAAGAGTTTTAGATTCCCTTTCTACTTTAACTCCCTCTTTAGCTTCTATAGACTGATGAAGCCCATCACTATACCTTCTACCCTCCATCATTCTTCCCGTAAATTCATCTACTATGAGCACTTCTCCATTTTTCACCATGTAATCTTTATCTCTTTTCATTATGTAATTTGCCTTTAACGCTTGAACTACATAATGTTGTATTTCCATATTTTCAGGATCAGCATAATTTTCAAGACTAAAGAAATTTTCCGCTTTCTTTATTCCTGTATCAGTGAGCATTACTGCATTTGCTTTTTCATCTACTGTGTAATCTTCCTTTTCCAAAGATTTGGCAAAGCCACTTGCAATATTATAAAATTCAGTTGACTTTTCTCCTTCTCCCGAAATAATAAGTGGTGTTCTAGCCTCATCAATTAAAATAGAATCCACTTCATCCACTATAGCAAAATTTAGTTTTCTTTGAACTCTTTCCTCTTTGTAGATAACCATGTTATCTCTTAAATAATCGAATCCAAATTCACTATTAGTTCCATAGGTTATATCGCAGTTATAGGCTTCCTGCCTTTGAGATTGGCTCATGTCATGTAAAATAACACCTACTTTAAGTCCTAATGCCTCATATATGGGTGCCATGGTATCTCTATCCCTTTTTGCAAGATAATCATTTACTGTAATTATATGAACTCCTTTACCTGTAAGAGCATTCAAATATGCTGGTGCAGTAGCAACAAGAGTTTTACCTTCACCAGTTTTCATTTCTGCTATTCTTCCCTGATGGATTACTATTCCTCCTATGAGCTGCTCTCTATATTGTTTTAATCCTACATTTCTATATCCTGCTTCTCTAACAACCGCAAAAGCTTCAGGCAGTATTGAATCTAAAGATTCTCCCTTAGAAATTCTATCTTTAAATTCATCAGTCTTTGCCCTAAGTTGTTCATCATTTAATGCCTGTATTTTTGAGTCCAAACTATCTATCTTATCAACTATAGGTATAATTCTTCTTACCTCTCTTTGGCTGTATGAGCCAAATATTTTTTGAAAAAGTTTCATTCTCTTCATCCTCACCCGTTAAATTTTATAAAAAAGTACATCTTTTAGATTATATCACCTAATTATAAGCTATTCAACTTAAACACCAGTTTCACATTTAACAATTAATGTATATCTCAAACCATAAAGAGAGGAAGCTTAGCTTCCTCCCTGTAGTTAACTTCTAAAATTCAGGTTCTATTAATCCATAATTTCCGTCTCTTCTTTTATATATCACATTTACATCTCCATTTTCAGCATCCTGATATACAAAGAAACTATGACCTAAAAGTTCCATCTGGAGAACTGCTTCTTCTGATGACATAGGCTTTACCGCAAATCTTTTAGTCCTCACTATTTTATGTTCTTCTTCATCAGTTCCTTCTACATCTGGTATAAGCTGAAACTTTAAAGATTTAGAATTGTTTCTTTTCAAAAGCTTTGTTTTTTGTTTTCTTATCTGTCCCTCTAATTTATCTAAAACCAAATCAATTGAAGCATACATATCATCATTTTCTTCTTCTCCTCTTAGTATAACCCCTCCAAATGGAATTGTAACCTCGATCCTCTGTCTATTCTTTTGCACACTTAATGTAACATGAGCTTCTACATCAGGGTTGAAATACTTGTCAATCTTAGATAGCTTTTTCCTTACTGCACTTTTCAATGCCTCTGTCAGCACAATATTTTTTCCATTTACAGTTATTTTCATATTTCCAGCCCCTTTCTTATTGTTATCCTTGGCATATAGATATGTAAAGGATAAATTTTATAAAATTATATTTACAAAATTATTATTAATTGTTAATTACATTTTAATACTGTTCACCATAAATTACAATAGAGTTAATAGTAAATTAATAAAAATTTAGTTTTCGCAGGCTTTGTCCTACATAGTTTAGAGCTACTTCACCACAAATCGGAAATACCTATATTACCAGTGTTAGATACCTAAAAAAAATAACAAGTCAATATATTGACCTATTTTACATAATACCATTGCAGAACCTTATAAACCATTATCTTGTCCTATATAAAATATTCCTCACATCTTTGACTTGTTATTTTTTAAATTTGCTATTTTTAAAATATCAGAACGTTACTTTTATACTTCTACAATCCATCCTTCAGGAGCCTTTACATCTCCAAATTGAATCCCATAAAGTGTATCATAAAGTTTTTTAGTTATAGGACCCACTTCTGTCTCACTATAGAATACATGAAGTTTTCCTTCATATTCTATACCTCCAATAGGAGTTATTACAGCTGCTGTTCCACAAGCTCCAGCTTCAGCAAATTCGTCTATTTTATCAATATAAACATCTCTTTCTTCAACCTGCATATTTAAATATTCCTTTGCTATGTGCATTAAAGAATATTTTGTGATACTCGGTAATATAGACGGTGACTTTGGTGTTACAAATTCATTATCCTTAGTAATTCCAAAGAAGTTCGCCGCTCCTACTTCTTCTATCTTAGTATGGGTAGCCGGATCAAGATATATACAATCTGCAAAACCTTTTTTAGCGGAATTTTCATGAGGAAGTAAACTTGCAGCATAATTTCCTCCAACTTTTGCTGCCCCTGTACCGTATGGTGCTGCCCTGTCATAGTCTGAAATCATAAAGTTAACAGGTGTAACGCCTCCTTTAAAATATGGTCCCACCGGACAGCAGAACACGCAAAATATGTACTCGTCAGCAGGCTTAACTCCAATATTATCACCCACACCTATTATAAATGGTCTAAGATAAAGAGTTGCCCCTGTACCATATGGTGCAACATACCCCTCATTAGCCTCTGCAACCTTAACACATGCATCAATAAATTTCTGTTCTGATATTTCAGGCATTAACAAACGTCTGCAGCTATTCTTTAGTCGTTTTGCATTTTGATCTGGTCTAAATAGCTGTATTTTGCCATCTTTCCTACGATAACATTTCAACCCTTCAAAACATTGTTGTCCATAGTGAAGTGCTGGTGAACCTTCACTTATAGTAAGCATATTATCTTCTACCAACTTTCCATTATCCCAGCTGCCATCTTTCCAAACAGAAACATATCTGAAATCCGTTTTGATATAATCGAATCCCAGACTATTCCAATCGATATTTACAGTTTTGCCCATATTAATCCTCCTCCAAATCTAAAATAAAATATTATACTTAATTTTTAAAAATGACACTTCATTATTTATTAAAGTTTTAATATATTACTATTATAAAACTTTATTATCCAAATACAAAATTACATTATTGCACTTACATAAGTACTATTATCCATTAAAGTTATATATTAGATTATATATTACAATTTCGTAAAAAAACATTTTTTTACTTATTATAGTACTTTAATAAATAAAAGTATATAACACAACTCACCATAATAGTAAATTATACTTAATTAATATATAAAATCTAATCATTTTTTGACATTCTATTTAAATTATTATATATTAATTTAGATAGAATTATATTAATATAATATTTTGTATAATATTTTCATATTAATATAAAAATATTATAACAAAATTGTACAAAATGTTTATTTTGTACAATACTTAGTTAAGGAGAATAATTATGGCAAAAAACAACGAAAGTAAAATTAAATATTTAACACAGCAGGAAGCATACGCTCTCTTTAAAGCAATTCAAAATACATACTCTTCTCATTCTCTTAGAGATTTAGTAATCTTTCGAATTGCCTACAGATGTGGTTTAAGGGTTTCAGAAATTGCTTTACTAAAATTGCAGGATTATAATGCTTCTAAAGGTGAACTTTACTGTAGGCGGCTAAAAGGTAGTAATAACAACACTTTAAGGCTGGATTCTAAGACAAAATCCATTCTAGATAAATATATTACTGAAAATAGAATAACTTCCACCTTTCAGGTATTATTTCCAAGCCAAAAGAATAATCCCATTTCAAGACAAACCTTAGATTATCTTATGAAAAAATATTGTTCAATGGCTGGTATTGAAGATAAATCCAAACATCATTTTCACGCTTTAAAGCACACAACTGCTGTTCATCTGGCAGAATCTGATATGGATATAAAAGAACTACAATGGTGGTTAGGCCATAAGTCAGTTTCAAATACGGAAATATACTTTCAATTTACAACTAAACAACAAGATAGGATGTATGCAAAATTGGATGAAAAGAGCGAAATGGTATAATTTTCGCCACTTCAATAACCTTCTCATATCTCATATAATAGTGTTATACGAAATATAGGCTCCATTTTAAATATAGAATAGAGCTTTTTAAAGTTTAATGTTTATTAATATTATTCATTAAATTTTAAAAAAATACAAATTTAATTAATCAATACAACACCATACTGTAACAGTAAATACATACAATAATAAATAGATTCTGTTAATTAATATCAAATGTGATTCTTTGGTTCAGGTGGAGTTTACCTATGAGAAATATTTTTCTCCATTTGAATCTTAGAAAAATTCACCTAGAGGTGTAGGGTGATCACCCCTCACTTTAAAGAATCTATGGGTGTTGGCAAAATACTAGCCTTGACATGAAAAACATTATATGAAGATGGGGTTTAATATGAATTTAAAAAAGTATAGAGAATATTATTTTGATAATTTAAAACTATTATTAATTACTTTAGTAGTAATTGGACATACTATAGAACCATTAATTGGCTCCTACTTAAATATTAAATTATTATATACACTTATATATTCTTTTCATATGCCTTTATTTGTTTTTACTTCAGGATATTTTTCAAAAAACATTAATACTGATGAAAAATTTTTCTCTAAAATTAATACCATCTTTGTACCATATATTATATTCCAGTTATTATATTCCTTATTTAATATTTATATCCTAAAAGCGCAAAATTTTAAAATTACTTTTGTTTATCCTTATTGGATTACATGGTATCTACTTTCCCTTTTTATATGGACCCTTATTTTACCTTATTTTTCAAAAATTAAATATTCCATTATAATAACAATTTTTATTTCCATATTATGTGGATATGATAATACTATTGGATACTATTTAAGTTTATCAAGAACTATAACATTTTTCCCTTATTTTCTCATAGGTTATTTTACTCAAAGACACCACATAAATATTATTAAACAATACATTACAAAAAAATATGCCATTTCAGCCTTATTGATTATTTCAATACTGTTCTATTTAATGAATACTAAAATTGACTATAGATGGTTTTATGGTAGCTTTTCCTATTCACAGCTAAATAGCTCTATCTATCCAAACTATATTATTCGTACAGTTATCTACGGATTAGCCATAATTATATCTATTTCTGTATTAATACTAATTCCAGATAAAAAATTCTTTTTTACACATTTAGGCTCAAGGAGTATGACTGTATACATATTTCATGGTTTTATTATTAAATTATTGCTTAAATATAAGTTTTTTGATTATATAGACTGCCTTAAAAATGAAATATTTATTATTGTACTCTCATTATTCATTGTAATAATTCTTTCTTCTAAATATATTAATAAAATTGGTAAAATACTAATTTATCCAAGATTACTAAAACAAGCTACTAGATAACATAAAACATTATAATAGGGAGTTACAATACTCCCCATTTTCTCATTCTTTAATCTTTATTTAAATTAAATTGCTGTTTTCGCTATTCTCTCTAAATCAATTGCTGATGATGCTAACTGTTCCATAGAAGCAGAAATTTCTTCTGTAGAAGAAGCTTGTTCTTCTCCAATTTCAGTAATTTCTATCAAAGTATCAACCATATTTGACACACCCGTTTGAATAGACTGAAGAATTGTACTTATATCTTTTACAGACTTAGCACTGTTACTTGCCATCTTTCGTATTTCTTTAGCAACCACTGTAAATCCCCTGCCTTGCTCTCCTGCTCTCGCTGCCTCAATGGCCGCATTTAACCCAAGCAAATTTGAACTTCTTGCAACTTCATTAACAAATTGTAATATTTCCGATGTTTTTTTAATTTCATGAATTACACTTTCTCCCGCTTCCTTTAAAGAGTCTAAATCCTGAGCAAGCCTTGTAGATATACTAGCTAATTCTTCTGTAGTTGAACTTATTTGTTCTGTAGTTGAAGCAATGGTTTGGGAAGCATCATATAATATCTTTTGTGTATTAATACTTATACCCATACCTAATGCCCCAATGATGTGATTTTCTTTATTTCTAATTGGAATCGAGCTGGACTTCACAGGAATTCCATAAACTTCTTTAGGTAAAACCTGTAGTGTCTTTTTCCCAGTTTGTTGACATATGTACATTCCAGACTGATGAGGTACAGGATCTCCTGGTGAAACTTTTACATTTATACTTTCCCCTGAAACATAATATAAAAATTTTTCTTTATCTGTCACAGCAAACATGCTGTCCACAGGTAAAGCATCTTTGATAATAGGAATTGCTTCTATTAAGGATGTAATAATGCTTTCTCTTTCGTTTTCAATTAATTTTTCCATGTGTATTTAATTCTCCTTTATCATGTTAATTGCCTAACTTTATATTACATAAAAACAGTTTACATCTTCACTATAGCTCTGAAATTGTAAAGATTAATTAGAAAGAGACGGAATAGCACCCTAGGTGCTGTCCACAAATAAATCCAGTGAATCTAGTGAATCTTATGATAAATTATGAAGTAACATAATTTATCAATTCATTTATATTATTTTTCTTTGTAAAATCCACTGCCTTGTCATATATGGCAAGCATACCTATTTCATCAGCTGTTAATTTATCTTTCTCTTTACTTTTTATTTTCAACTTTAATAATGTCATAAGAACTTTATCAAAAGGATTTAGTTTACTATAATTAAATCCACCCCGTAAATAAAAAAACTTGATATATTTTTGTTGCTCTGGAGTAAAGTTTTTATCTCTAACTTCATTTATTACACTTTCTCTTGATGGTGATGCTCCCGTTGCAAAGACCACTACCTTTTTATGCTTAAGTTTGTCAATATTTTTTGTTATTAATTTTACTCCATAAATACCTACCGCATACAAACTGCCACCATAAATTATGGTATCATATGCAGTAAGCATATTGACAGTGATCTTTGATGCGTCAAAAATATCAGCTGACAAATCTTCTGCAATCCATTCTGCATATCTTTTTGTATACCCTGTTTTTGACTTGTATATTACCACAGTCTTCATTATTTTTCACCCCATAATAACTTAATCAACTATATTAGAATATTATAACCTATTTTTTTCTGGATTAAAGCATTTATTACAGATCATTCCTTACCGATAGCTTTAGCTGCATCCTGTAGTAGAACCACATTCTAAACAAACCATACAAGTTCCATTTCTCACCATTCTAGTACTGGAACAATTAGGGCAAACTGATCCATATACCCTTTCACCATGGATCTTTTTTACCCCAGTTTCACTGTTTTCAATTTTGGGTGAATCCAATGTAGAAGATGAATTTCCTAAAACTAAACTATTCTTATCATAATTTTCTGGTTTAACCTGGCACTTAGAAAAATCTCCGAGCTCTATGTCAATTATTTTACTTATAAGATCTGAAATAGATGATACATATTTTATATAAGGGTGTTTTTGTACAAATCCATAGGGTTCATATTTTTGGCCTCTCAGCATCCTGGATATATCCTGGGGTGCAACATGGTACTGAAGCATTACGGATATTGCTTTGGACAGGGAATTTAAAAGACCCATTATTATAGTTCCCTCTCTATCTGTAGTTATATATATTTCAGATATTTCTTCATTTGAACGCCTATTTACTGTAGTATATATTTTTACATCATCAATTTGTGCTGGATGAGTAGTACCCCTGCGAATTCCTACGGGCTTATCTCTCTTAGAGTACTGTACACCCTGCTCAAGGTTTTTAATCCTATGTAAAAGTTGGTCATATGTCAAATCTTCTAATTTTGTATCACCTAAACCGGATAAATTGGTATTTAATGGCTGGGCTGCCTTTGAACAATCCCTATAAAGAGTAATCCCCTTAATACCAAGCTTCCATGAACATAAAACCACTTCTTTAAAATCTTGAATTGAAGCAGCCCGCGGCAAATTTACAGTTTTAGATACGGCTCCGGATATAAGCGGGGTTATGGAAGCCACCATTCTTACATGTCCCATAGGCTCTATATATCTTTCACCGCTGCCGCATTTATTTGAAGTATCAAATATTGCAAGATGTTTATCCTTTAAATGAGGAGCCCCTTCTATTTTTCCGTCTAAAATCTTTCCGCAATTAAAATCATCTTCAGCCATGTTCTCCTTTTCAAGTATATAGGATAATATGTCTTCTATTTGTTCATCATTATAGCCTAGCTTTTTAAGGGCAACAGTCATTACTGGATTTATAATTGTCATAACACCTCCTCCAGATAATTTTTTATATACAATATGGCTGAAGAATGGTTCTATTGAAGTAGCTCCACAGTCCATGGCAAAGGATATAGTGCCTGTAGGAGCTATAACCGAAACCTGGGCATTTCTATAACCAAACTCAAGTCCACTTTTCAGAGCATTTATCCAGCAGCTTTCCAGTTCATTTCCTATGTAAGAAAATCCTTCTTTCTCCAAAAGTTCCAAATCCACCTTTAATGGCCTATAATTTAGTTCTTCAAATTCACTTGAAAATTTATATCCTAAATTTCTTGAAAGGGCTTCCATGTCTATAGATGCTGTCCTGGCGTGATTTCTAATTACTTTCATCATATAAGGCTTATTTATTTCAAACTTTTCAAAGGAGCCTATCTCCTTTGCCATAAGAGCGGATATATAGTAAGAATGACCCGTAAGTATTCCTATCAACGAGGCTGCTAAGGCTCTGGCTTTATCAGAATCATAGGGATATCCCATGACCATAAATAATGAAGCCATATTGGATATTCCAAGTCCCGTAGCCCTGAAAAGATAAGTTTTTCTTGCTATATCAATTGTAGGAAATTGCCCCCAGTGTATTGAAGATTCCAGAATAAGTTGGACAAGTCCTATTATGTGAAGATAACCTTCTATATCAAAACTGCCTTTATCTGTATTATAAAATTTATATATATTTATAGATGCTAGATTACAGGAAGTATCATCTAAAAAAGCATACTCTCCACAGGGATTTGTGGAATTAATTCTGTTATAGGAAGCATTTACATCTCCATCTTCTCCGGCAGGGCATGTATGCCAGGCATTGAAAGTATCACTAAATTGAGGCGCAGGATCCGCACATTTCCATGCAGACATATTAAAAGCATTCCAAATATCTTTTACCTTTTCTATTCTGTTTATATTTTTATCAACCCTACCTGTAAGAGTAATGATTTCGTCAGGATTTTCCTCTAATCTGTCAACTTTACTCATAAAGTCATGAGAAAATCTCACTGAATTATTACTATTTTGGCCAGATACAGTTTCATAAGCTTCCCCATCCATGTCTGTGTCATATCCCATTTTCCCAAGAGCTCTTACTTTATCTTCTTCTTTTGATTTCCAGTTTATAAACTCCATAATTTCAGGGTGATTTACATCTAAACATACCATTTTTGCAGCTCTCCTGGTAGTACCCCCAGATTTAATGGCTCCTGCATTTCTGTCCAGCGCCTTTAAAAAACTCATGAGTCCAGAAGAAGAGCCACCTCCAGATAGGCGTTCTCCTTTGGCCCTTATACTAGAAAAGTTGGTGCCAGTTCCAGATCCTCCTTTAAATAATTTTGTCTCTGTGACAAATTGTTCAGATATGGAATGGGAACCTAAAAGCTTATCTTCAATTGAAAGTATAAAGCAGGCAGAAGCTTGAGTTCTGGTATAATTATCTTTGCATTCTACTACTTTATGAAGTTTATCATCAAAATAATAATTTCCCTGACTATTACCTTTTATGTCATAGGATAATTTAAGTCCTGTGTTGAACCACTGGGGAGAATTAGGAGCGTACATTTGGTTTAAAAATGCATATACACATTCATCGTAAAAAATGGATCCTTCTTCTTCTGTTTTTATTAATCCTTCATCTTTTAAAGATTCACACCAAAAATTCACCATCCTATGTACTACGGCTCTCATACTGTCTTCATAATTTTTTTCTCCAAGAATTCCAGCTTTTCTGAAGTATTTAGAAGCTATTATGTCACATGCATTTTGAGAATAGTGTTCTGGAAATTGCAAATCTTTCATGTCCACTAGTACTTTATCTGTCTTATGATCTTTTAAAAATACATCTACTTTTTTCCATTTAAATAAATCATACACTGTTTTATTCTTATCTTTCTCCAGAGGTTTTGTATAATATCTCTTAAACAAATCTTTTATGCAATTCAATTGGTTTACCCCCTTATATCAAACATATACTATATATAGTATATAAAATACTTTAAAGCACCATATATAGTATTTATATATTATAAGATATATTCTACCAAAATTCAATTCATACAATACTAAAATTATGAATTAGCTGCATTGTTCTTCATAAATTTTTACTATGATTGAATCAATATAAACTATATAATTAAAATATATTGAATTCAAAATAATCAGAAATTATGATTTGTTTTAAAATGTAATTAATAAATAACTTAGAAGGAGTGATAAGATGAATAGTAAAATTGGAGAGGCTATAAAACTTAAGAATCAACCAGTTGCAGTATTCCGAACAGATGTTAAACCCCAAACAGCTCTACAATTTCAGGAAGGAAAGTGGGGATGTGTAATCTCAATGTTAAATGCTGCTTCCAAAGGTCGTGCCGCTGTATTTGATGCTAATACAACTACCTGTATGGGCGGTAAAGCTGGATTGGGTTTCAAACGGTATGAGTTGGGCTACATTGAATATTTTCTATCAACGGGCGGCACAGGAAATAAGGAAGGAGAATTTTATAAAAAGAACCCTGAGCTAGCTGCAGAATTTATTACTAAATTACCTGAATTTAATACAAAAAACTATATGGTTTTTAAACCCTTAAAAGAATTAACCGAGGAAGAAACACCAGAAATAATTATTTTCCTAGTTAATGCTGATCAACTTTCCGCCTTAGTTCAGTTTGCCAATTACGATAAGCCAACTCAAGATAATGTGAAAGTTGACTTTGCTTCTGGCTGTATGCAATCAGTACTCTATGCTATAAAACAGACAGAATCTCAGAACCCAAAGTGTATTATCGGGCTCACTGACCCATCAGCTCGCAAATTTATCCACAAAGATATACTTTCCTTTAGTATACCATATAAACGCTTTTTAGAATTAGAAGAACAAGTTGAAGAAAGCTTTTTGACTAAGAAAACATGGTTGGAAATTTCAGAAAGAATTTAGTTATATGAATAATTCATACTAATGCTACAAATACTATTAAAAAGAACTTCACGAAGGATATGAAAAAAATATAGGTGAGGTGTTAGTATGAGTGATAAATCTAAAGTTATAAAAGTGAAGAAAAATTCTCAGGGAGATATAACCAATGTAATGCTTGAAAACGGGAATGTATATTCAATAGACGAAGCAATAATGATGACAAAAGATAATTTAATAGAAGGTGTAAATGTTGGAAAATCCAAAAATGGCAGACAGTATTTAAGAAGCAATCCTAACGGAGATGAAAGTGATAATTTGGACAATAAACCGACCTTTTAAACTTAAGTAAAAACTGCGTGAACTTTTTATTAATACTCAAATAAAAAAATATTTATAAATACTGGTAAAGGATATATTATATTTACATAATATATCCTCAGACCGTAGGTAAACGGCACTTTTTAGTTAATTGGAAAGTGCCGTTTGTCTACGGTCTGAGCTTTTCTTTAAGAAAAGCTTAAAATGACATTAAAAATCATTAACAATCTGTATCTAAAAATATATAGTCACTTTTTTAACGTTATTTTTCCTATTTTGTTGAAAAGTAAATAGCTATAAAAATACATCCTGCTATAATCCTATAAATTATAGATATGACAAATTTATTATATTTTAGATAATTTAACAAAAACGTGATACTTAAAAATCCAAACACAGCAGATGTTAAAATGCTCATAGTAAATGATGGCATATTGCTAATTGGAATATGTACTAAGTCTTTTAATTCTAGTAATCCAGCCCCTAAAACAATTGGAGTAGAAAGGAGAAATGAAAATCTAGCCGTATCTTCCCTTGAAAGACCAGAAAACAATTGGTTATTTCTTTACTTGATTAAATAACCAGTCTCGTACGCCTTCAATTGTGTAAGCATACTGCCAAGTATATCTGTGGCTACCGCCCTTGAATACCGTATAATTGATGCTGCAGTTTGAAGCCAGCATTTTACTTACGTCAGTTGCCAATTCATCTTTACTAGCTTCTGCATTCCAAGTTGCCTTGCTT